>JANMMQ010000266.1:0-8545 GCA_031373465.1 Ilumatobacteraceae bacterium
AGAACTCCGCGGGGCTCGTCGTTGCGCGCAAAGATCGTGTCGAAGTGATCGTCCAACCGTGCAGCGGCAAGTGCCGCGACCAGACCGATGAACATCGCGATCCCGCCGACGTCGGGTGTGGCCACCGTGTGGACGCGCCGCTCATCGGGCTCGGCGACCCAATTCAGCCGGCGGGCTATGCGACCGACGAGGGGCGTGAACACGAACGTGGCCGCGGCGGCGACCAGGCCGATGAGAAGGTAGGACGTCGTCGACGGCATGAGCGCAGCCGACTCTAGCGATCAGCTGTATGCCGGGAACTTCGCGCAGAGCGCTGCGACTTCCGTTCGGACCGCCGCAATCGTGGATTGATCGGTGCGATCGCGCAGCACTCGTGCGATCAATGACGCGATGAGGACCATCTCCGGTTCCTTCATCCCTTGCGTCGTGACGGACGGTGTGCCGATCCGGACACCACTTGTCACGAACGGGCTGCGTGGATCGTCGGGGATCGTGTTCTTGTTCAAGGTGATGCCGGCCTGGTCGAGCACCGCCTGGGTCTCCTTGCCTGTGAGATCGGCATCGAATGGGCGGAGATCGACGACCATCAGGTGACTGTCGGTGCCACCGCTGACGAGCCGGAAACCCTCCTTGGCCAGGGCCTCGGCGAGGGCACTGGCGTTGAGCACGATCTGCCTGGCGTACTCGGTGAAGCTCGGTTGCAGCGCCTCGTAGAAGGCGACGGCCTTGCCCGCGATCACGTGCTCGAGCGGGCCGCCCTGCCATCCAGGGAACACTGCCTTGTCGATTGCAGCGGCGTGCTCGGCCTTGGACAGGATGCACCCGCCGCGCGGACCGCGCAGCGTCTTGTGCGTGGTGAACGTGACGATGTCAGCGAAAGGCACGGGGTTGGGATGCGCTCCCCCGGCGATGAGGCCGGCGAGGTGTGCAGCATCGAACAAGAAGTACGCGCCGATCTCGTCGGCAATGGCTCGGAAGGGCTCAGCGTCCAGTCGCCGCGGGTAGCTGGTCGTACCGGCGACGATCATCTTCGGGCGGTGTTTGAGCGCGAGATCGCGAACTTGATCCATGTCGATGCGCTCGTCGCCCGACGTGACCTTGTACGGAACGAACTTATACAGCTTGCCGCTGGCGTTGACAGGAGAACCGTGCGTGAGGTGACCGCCGTGATCGAGGCTCAATCCCAGAACGGTGTCTCCGAACTCGAGCAGGGCCTGATACGCGCACATGTTGGCGTTGGCTCCGCTGTGGGGCTGCACGTTGGCGTGGTCGGCGCCGAACAGGCGCTTCGCGCGGTCTATAGCCAGCGCCTCGACGTCGTCGATCACGGCATTGCCGCCGTAGTAACGCTTGCCCGGGTAGCCCTCCGCGTACTTGTTGGTGAGCACAGATCCCACGGCGCGCATCACGGCCGGCGATGTGAAGTTCTCACTGGCGATCATTTGCAGTCCGGTGACCTGACGTCGCTTCTCGGCATCGATGAGATCGAAGAGCTCGGTGTCGGGCTGGGTGTCAGAGGGAAACGGCATTTCACAGCTCCATTCGTGATTCTTCGGCTTCGATCTGCATCACCTGCGCGACCCGGCGGGCATGACGACCGCCCTCGAAGTCGGTCGCCAAGAAGGTCGCAAGGATCTCCTCGGCCAGACCCACGCCGACAACTCTCGCACCGATGCTCAAGACATTGGCGTTGTTGTGGGCGCGGGCCAGACGAGCCGTGAACAGGTCGTTGCACAGCGCAGCGCGAACACCGTGCACCTTGTTGGCCGCGATCTGCTCACCCTGGCCGCTGCCGCCCAGAACAATGCCGATGTCGGCTTCGTCGTTGCGCACCGACCGGCCAACCGCAGCGCAGAACCGCGGGTAGTCGCAAGGCTCGGTGCTGTTGGTGCCGAGGTCCAGCACTTCGTGATGGTCCGCCGTGAGCACCCCGATGAGGTGCTGTTTCAACTCGTATCCGGCGTGATCCGAGCCGATGGCGATTCGCGGCATCCGCCGAGTCTACGGCTACCGCCCACCCCCGAACTTTGTCGCTCCCAACACGCTGAGAACGGCGAGAGCAACAAAGTTCGGTTTAGGTTGTCGTTGCAATGGCACTCGATCGCCGCGCTCCCGTGATCATCGGCGTAGGCCAGACCGTGCAGCACACGGACAACATGGACGAAGCGTTGGATCCGAGTCTGCTGATGGGCTCGGCCATCGGTGAGGCAACGGTCGACGCCGGACTGCGCTCGATTCCCAACCCGCAATCGCTGCGCGTCGTCAATCTGCTCACTTGGAAGTACGGCGACCCGGCGTACGTCATCGCCCAACAGCTCGGTCTGACACCTCTCGAGACTGTGTACACCCCGATGGGCGGGCAGAGCCCGCAGAGTCTTGTAAACGCGACTGCGGCCGAAATCCAAGCGGGCTCGCTGGAGATCGCGATCCTCGCCGGTGGGGAAGCACGACGAACGCGAGCGCGAGCTCGAAAAGAAAACTACGAGTTGAAGTGGCCGTCGGCACCGAAGGGCCAGTCGCCGCGGATCGTCGGCGAGGAGCTTGTTCTCAACCATTCGGCCGAGCTCGAGCGCGGCTTGATGATGCCGGTCCAGATCTATCCGATCTTCGAGAGCGCCATACGCGCCCGAAGCGGTTCGACTCCCGATCAGCAACTGCAACGCATCAGCGAACTGTGGTCGCGCTTCAGCACGGTCGCGGCAGGCAACCCTTACGCGTGGTCGCGCCAGTCGTGGACTGCTGAGGAGGTGCGCACGCCGTCGCCGGCAAACCGGATGGTCGGCCTTCCCTACACGAAGTACATGAACTCGAACAACGATGTCGACATGGCAGCGGCGGTGATCATGTGCTCGGCCGAGAAGGCGGAGTCACTGGGTGTGCCTCGCGATCGCTGGGTCTTCGTCCACGCCGGTACCGATTGCCACGAACATCAATTCGTCAGCAATCGTTGGTCGTTCGCCGAGACCCCCGCCATCGAAGCGGGCGGCCGCAGTGTCCTGGAGCTCGCCGACTGCACGATCGACGACATTGCACTGGTCGATCTCTACTCGTGCTTCCCCTCAGCGGTGGAGCTCGGGGCGCAGAGCCTCGGGCTGTCACTCGATCGCCAACTGACCCGCACCGGCGGGCTCTCCTTTGCGGGCGGACCGTGGAACAACTACGTGATGCACGCGATCGCGACGATGGTCGGCGACCTCAGATCAGAGCCAGGCGAGCGCGGCTTGGTCTGGGCAAACGGTGGGTACGTCACGAAGCACTCGTTCGGCATCTATTCGACCGAGCCGACGCCCGACGGCTTCCGCACCGCCAGTCCGCAGGCCGAGGTCGACCAGCGGCCTCAGCGCGAGCTCGCATCGCCGGCCGAGGCCTCGGGCCCAGCCACGATCGAGGCGTTCACCGTGATGCATACGCGCGAAGGCGAGCCGGAAACGTCCGTCGCTGCCTGCTTGCTGGCCGACGGCCGCAGGGCGTGGGGCATGTCGACTGAAGTCGGATTGGCCGCGGCGATGTGCAAAGGCGAATGGGTGGGCAATCGCGTCACCTTGACCGATGACGGCACGCTCCGCGCCGAATGAGCTAATTCGATCTGGGCGCCACTGATCCACGTACGTCCACGCCGGCGACGGAGGCTGGCAGCCAGATCGCCGGACGAAGTGCTTGCTTTTCGTCACGGACGATTCGGAAGAGCGATCGCGGGCGAGGTCAGAGAGCGTCGCCGACGCCGCTGGCCGCGAGCTCGGGGCAGTGGGCGGCCAGGTACGCATCGGTCAAGGGAGTGTCGACAGCGTCGACGACCAGGCTTGGATCCTGCGCGAAGGGTGTGATCTCGCTGTCGAACGCAGTCGCCACCGCATCGACCTTTACCTGGATCGTAGCGGCGACGCTCGGGACTGCGAGCACGGGCGAACGAGGATCGCGAGTCGTCAGGGCGGACTCCCACGCCGAGCTCAGCGCCGAGAGCTCCGCTGGCGTCACGCCGGCTCCGTCGAGAGCGTCGACACCGCGACGCGCCCGACGGGCGTACGGCCCGATCCGCTGTTCGATGACTGACGTGCGTTCGGATTCCAGCTGGACAGGCCACGATCCACCGATGCTGTCCGCAGCCTTCACGAGATACGGCGTGGAGGTCAGTTCCAGTACCGCGAGCTGCTCACTGCTGAGGTCACCAAAGGAAGCAGCCACTCCGAGTGCCTGGACGGTGCCCACGTACCCGGCCCATGCCGCGCACAGCGGATCGGATGCAGCAAGGCCTGGCACGCCGGTCGGCTCGGGTGCTGCCGTGTTCCTCCCCGAGTTCGTCGTCGAACCGGGTAACCCCGACGGAGGAAGTGACGTTGTCGGATCGGCGGACGACGTCACGTGCGTGCACGAACAGGGGATGACCACGGCGAGCGTCAAACGCCACCATCGTCTCGACCACACCGTGCGATCGTAACGGTGGCAAGCTCTGCCGGCCATGGCATCCACAGTCCCCCATCTTCCGATCATCCTCGACTGCGACCCCGGACACGACGACGCCGTCGCGATGGTCGTGGCCGCCCGCCACACCAATCTGCTCGGCATCACCACGGTCGCCGGCAACGCGCCGCTCGAGTCCACCACTTACAACGCGTTGGTGGTGCGCGACCTGCTGGGCATCGACGTGCCGGTGCATGCTGGAGCCAACCGCCCACTCGTCGCGCCACCGCGTCACGCGGGATATGCACACGGCGAGAGCGGTCTTGATGGCGCCAATCTGCCGCCGCCATCCGGCGAACCGGCCAGTCGTGATGCGATCGGCTTCATCATCGACACCGTGCGCAACAACGACGGCGTCTGGCTGGTGCCGACCGGTCCACTGACCAACATCGCCCTGGCACTTCGCTCAGCACCCGACATCGCCGCGCGCCTCGCCGGCATCTCGTTCATGGGCGGAGGCCTGTACGGCAACCGCACGCCGACAGCGGAGTTCAACATATGGGCGGATCCCGAAGCGGCGGCGATCGTGCTCGACTACGGAGGGCCTCTGGTGATGGCCGGGCTCGACGCGACCCACCAGTTCCAGGCGACTCCCGAGCGCATCGAGCAGCTTCGCGGCGTACCGGGTCGTCTTGCCTCCACTCTTGCCGACCTGATGCAGTTCTTCAGCAGCACCTACGTAAAGCGCCACGAGAACATGCGTGGTGCTGCCGTGCACGATCCTCTTGCCGTCATGGCTCTGACTCATCCCGAGCCCTTCACACGATCGTTCTCACACGTCGTCGTCGAGACGGCCGGCGAGCACACCCGCGGCATGACCGTGATCGACCAGCGGACGCTGCTCGATCGACCAGCACCGAACTGCGATCGGCTCGTCGGCGTCGACAGTGACGCGGCCTGGGCCGTTGTCATCGAGGCGATCGAACACTTCAGCAGGTGACAGAGATCGGCGGCATCCGTCCTACGTCGACCAACTACGGTTCTCGACCATGCGCGCCGCGGTCATGCGAGATTGGAAGCTGAGGGTCGACGACGTCCCCGACCCCGCACCGGGCCCAGGACAGGTGCTGACGAAGGTGTTGGCGTGCGGGATCTGCGGCAGCGATCTGCATCTGCTCCGTCATGGCGAGGAAAGCCGGAGGCTGATGGACGAACTGAACGTCGATCGACCGCCTGACCCGATGCAACTGAAGATGTTCGAACCGCAACTCGACATGGTGATGGGCCATGAGTTCTGCTGCGAAGTGGTCGACCTCGGGGCCGACTGCACCAACTTGAAGGTCGGCGACATCGTGGTCGGCCTGCCGGTGGCGTTCGATGCGACCGGTCTGCATCCCCTTGGCTTCTCCAACCTCTACAACGGCGGTTACGCCGACCTGATGGTGCTGAACGAACTTGTCGGCATGAAGGTGCCCAGCAGCATCAGCCCAGCGATCGTGGCGATGACCGAGCCGCTTGCGGTGGGCGTGCACGCGGTCGCAAAGAGCAGGATCACCAGCAACGAGAGTGCCATCGTGCTGGGCTGTGGTCCGGTCGGGCTGGCTTGCATCGCCGAGCTGAAGATGCGCGGCATCGGCCCGATCGTCGCTGCCGACTTCTCGAGCAAGCGTAGAGCGCTCGCCGAGCAACTCGGGGCGGACGTGGTCGTCGATCCTCGCATCACACCTGCCATCGAGGCCTGGCGCGAGGCCGACGCAACGCGCACCCCGGTGATCTTCGAAGCGGTCGGAGTTCCCGGGATGATCGACCAGGCCATGCGCATCGCCCCGAAAGATGCTCGCATCCTGGTGGTCGGTGCGTGCATGCAGGAAGACCAGTTCCATCCGATGCTCGGCATCGGTCGCGAGTTGAGCCTGCAGTTCGCACTCGGTTACGACCCCGGAGAATTTGCCGCCGCGCTGACGTCGATAGCCGACGGCAAGGTCGATCTCGCGCCGTGGCTGACGGCGACAATCGGCATCGACGGCATACCGCAGGCCTTCGACGATCTGGCCGATCCTGAAGAACACGCCAAGATCATGGTGATGCCATGAGTCCCGAGATGAGCACGGCCCACGGGACCACCGATTCATTTCCGCGTCAGTACGCACGCACCCGACGGCTGACCCTCGGCGAGCCGCGCAACCTCGTTGTGTCCCCGGACGGTCAGCGCATCGTGTTCATTCGCAGCCGCTCCGGCGACGATCCCATCAGTTGCCTGTACCTGCTCGACGTTGCGAGCGGCGCCGAGCGATTGGTCGCTGATCCACTCGTCCTGCTCGACCAGGTCGATCCCGACGACATCCCGATCGAGGAGCGCGTCCGCCGCGAACGAATGCGTGAGACCGCGTCCGGCGTCACGTCATTCGACACCGACGCGGCGGTCACCGTCGTCGCGTTCGCGCTGTCGGGGCGGCTGTTCGTCGCCGGTCTGCTCAGTGGTCAGGCCCGTGAGTTGACGGTGGAAGGGTCCGTGTTCGATCCTCGCCCGGACCCATCGGCCAAGCGGCTTGCCTACGTCAGCGGCAACGCTCTGCGAATCGCCGAGCTCGACGGGACCAGCTGGGAACTGGCCAGCGACGACGACCCCGACGTGACCTGGGGCTCGGCCGACTACATCGCCGGCGAAGAGCTTCATCGCTACCGCGGTTATTGGTGGAGCCCCGATGGCTCCGCAATCGCGGCGTGCCGCGTCAACACGGCGCCGGTCCAGCGATGGTTCATCGCCGACGCCGCAGCGCCCGACGAAGAACCACGCGAGATCCGTTATCCCGCGGCAGGAACCCCCAACGCTGTGGTCGAACTGCACGTGTTGGCCGTCGACGGCGGCAGCATCGACGTAGCCTGGGATCGCGACCGGTTCCCATATCTCACGGCCGTGAACTGGGTGTCGAACGAACGGTTGCTCGTCGCGGTCCAGTCGCGCGACCAGCGCGATGTGCAGGTCCTCGAGGCCAACCCGACGACCGGCGACACCTCGGCCCTGTTCGCGGATCACGACGATCATTGGGTCGAGCTCGTCCCAGGCACACCGGATCAACTCGAGGACGGCCGCTTGGTGATGGCCGCAGATCGCGACGGTTACCGCCGACTGATGATCGACGGGCAGCCGGTCACCCCAACTGATCTCCAAGTGCGCTCCATCGCCGCGGTGCGCGCCAATGCTGTTGTGCTTCACGCCAACCATTCCGACGACGCGACCGTGCAAGACGTCTGGCAGTGGAGCGACGACGGTCTGGTCCTCGTCAGTGACGGCGCGGGTGTCTATTCGGCTGCCGTGGGCGGGCCGACAACTGTCCTGCGCGCTGTGTCGCTCGGTGTCTGTGGATCGACGACGAAGGTGGTCGGCGGGCCGACGCTGACTTCGTTCGCCGAGAAGCCACTGATCGATCCGAACGTTGCGATTCATCACTACTGCGACCGTCGACTGGCCACGGCAGTGCTGCTGCCCCATGACCACGACGGGTCACCGCTGCCGGTGCTGCTCGATCCGTACGGTGGCCCCCACGTGCAGCAGGTGCTCGCGGCCCGAAACAGGTACGCATTGTCGCAATGGTTCGCCGATCAGGGCTTCGCCGTCGTCATCATCGACGGTCGGGGCACCCCTGGACGCGGCAGCCAGTGGGAACGAGCCATCCATCTCGACCTGGCGTCGACGGTTCTCGACGACCAGGTCGATGCATTGCACGCAACGGCAAACGACTACCCACTCGATCTCGGTCGCGTCGCAATCAGGGGTTGGAGCTTCGGCGGCTATCTGGCCGCGCTCGCGGTGATGCGCAGACCCGACGTCTTCCACGCCGCGATCGCCGGTGCGCCGGTGACCGATTGGCGCCTGTACGACACTCACTACACGGAGCGCTATCTGGGAGACCCGACTATGGACGACACGGCGTATGCCAACTCCTCGTTGCTGCCGTTGGCCTCAGCGCTGACCCGGCCTCTGCTCTTGATCCACGGTCTCGCCGACGACAACGTCGTGGCTGCTCACACTCTGCAGCTGTCGTCGGCGCTGTTGGCTGCCGGCAAGCCTCACGAGATGCTCCCACTGGTGGGCGTCACCCACATGACACCCCAGGAGGTGGTGGCCGAGAACATGCTGCTTCAT
>JANMMQ010000287.1:0-1722 GCA_031373465.1 Ilumatobacteraceae bacterium
GTGCGATTGCTACCGGTGCTGCGCGGATCTTTCCCCATCCCAATCGCTGACGGATCTCGTCCAGGTTGGCGACCATCTCCGGGTACACGCCGACAGAAGCGTTGTTCACGAAGATCATGCCGTTGACATCACCCACATCGGCCGATGTGACTTCAGCTTCGGCCAAGAACGCCACAGCCTCGTCGAGATCGGCAGGCATGCCGAGATCCTTGGCGAAGTGGTTGAACGTCCCCATGGGCAGAACCCCGAGGACCATGTTCTCAGCCACTGCGACGTCGGCCGCGCAGTTCGTCGTGCCGTCACCACCGCCGACCACGATCGCATCGATCCCGGATCGCCACGCTGCGCGCATCGAGTCCGGAAGGAGGTCAGCGTCGACCGCAACGACGGTTGCATCCACTCCAACTCTGCGAAACGCGGCCGCCAGATCGTTCGGCCTGACGTCGCCTTCGTGAGCGGTGCCGGCCAACGCGTTGATGAACACGTGATACCGGCGACCCACCGCCGGACGCTACCCACCCCGAGCCGGCTCTAACGGCTTGCGACCACAGTCACAAGTTGCTAACGTACAACCATATGGTTGTAGATGAGGCCTGCGTGACGAAGGCGGAGCGAACAGACCTCTTGTTCCATGCGCTTTCAGATGCGACCCGCCGGGACATCGTCCGCCTGGTGCTGCAAGGCGAGCATTCCGTCTCCGACCTGGCTCGCCGGTACCCGATGAGCTTTGCCGCCGTGCAGAAGCACGTCGCTGTGCTCGAGCGGGCCGACCTCATCACCAAGCACCAGCGAGGCCGCGAGCGGATCGTGCGAGGGCGGATCGATTCTGTGCGCGACGTGAACCGTTTGCTCGACGAGCTCGAGGCCAACTGGCGCAACCGCATACAACGATTCGGCGATGTGCTCGCCGGACCCGACGAAGGAGAACATTCATGACCGTGACCGACGTCCGCAAGGACCCGACCGCACTCACCATGACCGTCGAGAGCGAGTGGGATGCCCCGATCGCCCGCGTCTGGCAACTGTGGGCAGACCCACGCAAGCTCGAGCGCTGGTGGGGCCCGCCCACGTACCCGGCGACCGTCGTCGAGCACGAATTGCGACCGGGCGGCAAGGTCAGCTACTTCATGACCGGCCCCGAGGGCGACCAGCAACACGGCTGGTGGAAGGTCACCGCCGTGGAGGAGCCTCACCGCCTCGACCTCGAAGACGGCTTCGCCGACAGTGAGGGCAACCCCGACGTCACGATGCCGACAATGCAGTTCACCGTGACCCTCGCCGAGCAGCCGAGTGGCGCCACGCGCATGGTCATCGAGACGCGGTTCGCTTCGCGCGAGGCGATGGACCAGATGCTCGAGATGGGCATGGAGGAGGGCATGGCCGCCGCCAACGGCCAAATCGCCAACATCCTCGCTACGGCCTGACCGTCCCGGTTGCCGGGTAGGCTTTGCGAACAATCAAACATGGGGCTGACAGGTTTCGACATCAGTATCTGTGTTCGTGCGTGCGACCCGAGTTGCTCAGACTCGTAAAACGGGGCAAAAAATAGAATTGCCAACGAGCAGTTCACTCTCGCCGCCTAATTTTTAGGTGAGCGAAGAGACATCGTGACCAGAAATGGCGCACGGGGCCGATCCACCGCAGCCCGGCAACAGAAGCGGGGGATGACGGCGAGAAAGACCGCTGGCCGCAGGAAAGTCTGCTGACACTCGGCAAAGACCG
>JANMMQ010000289.1:0-10101 GCA_031373465.1 Ilumatobacteraceae bacterium
CGCCGTGCTGTTCGGCGCCGCAACTCCGGCGACGAAACTGGTGGTCGACCACGTCGGCGCAGTCACACTGGCCGGTCTGCTGTACCTCGGTGCCGCTGGCGCGGTCGCACCATTCGCACTCCGCGAGCGACGATCGACGGCAACCCTGCGTCAGCGATCACGCTTGTTGATCGCCGTCGCATTCGGTGGCGGTCTCGCACCGGTCCTGCTCGTTCTGGCTCTTGACCGCACTCCTGCGGGATCGGTGTCGTTGTTCCTGAATCTCGAGCTCGTCGCGACCGCTGTCATTGCCCGCGTCTTCCTTCGGGAGCACATCGGTCGCCGTGCTGGGCTCGGCATCGTCATCGTCGTGCTCGGCGGCGTGGTCCTGGCCGGGACCTCCGATGCAGGAGTTGCAGCGGGCGCGCTGCTCGTGGCCGCCGCGTGCGCGTGCTGGGGCATCGACAATGCCATCACGGCGAGCCTCGACAGCTACACCCCCTCCCAGATCACCCTCGCGAAAGGCGTCGTCGCTGGGTCCGTCAATCTCGTTCTCGGCCTCTTCCTCGACGGAACGCCCGTCGCGCGGTTCGTCATCGCCGCGCTCGCGATAGGAGCACTTGGCTACGGGCTATCGATCACGATGTGGATCACCGGTGCCCGACTCGTCGGCGCAGCTCGCGGTCAAGTCATCTTCGCCCTCGCGCCGTTCATCGGAACGCTCCTGGCATGGCCTGTCAACGGCGACCGCCTCACGTCGACGGCAGTCGTCGCGTTCGCGGTGTCGCTCATCGGTGTGATCGTGGTCGCAACCAGTCACCACGGGCATCGACACACCCATCAACTCCTGGAGCATGCGCACCCGATGGACCCGAGTGACCCGCATCACCGGCCGGAGGCCATCGAGGTTCTCTCCGGGACCCAGCACCGGCATCTTGTTCTCAGCCACGAGCACGAGCACCTCCCGGACATCCACCACCGCCACACGCACTGATGCCATCACGGACGCTGATCAGGTCAATAGCGCTGCATCTCGCCGGAAGAAGCCTGGGCGGCTATGGAAGCAGTTCGTCGGCGAGTTGCCGCAGAGCGTTCTTCGTGACGCGTAGGGCTTTGTGTCCGGCAGGCGTGGTTCTGTATAGAGATCCGTCGTGAGCGCCAGACCCACTGCAATTACAAGGAGACGGGTGAGTAGGCCAGGGTGGTGCCGAGGAGGCGTTCCGCTGCTTGGATCGTGAGTCCTCTTCGCTCGGCGTAGCTCTCGATCTGGTCAAGTTGCAGTCTTCCGACGGCGAAGTACGTGGCGTTCGGGTGGGCGAGGTAGAGGCCGGACACAGACGATCCGGGCCACATGGCGTAGCTCTCGGTGAGGCTGAGTCCGATACGTGTCTCGGCGTCGAGCAGCTCGAAGATCGTCGCCTTCTCGGAGTGGTCGGGCTGGCACGGATAGCCTGGCGCCGGCCGGATTCCTTGGTACGGCTCGCTGATCAGCTCCTCCGGCGCGAACTGTTCGTCTGCGGCGTAGCCCCACAGTTGTCGACGAACCACGGCGTGCATGTGCTCGGCGAGCGCTTCGGCGACGCGGTCGGCGAGGGACTTGACGAGGATCGAGCTGTAGTCGTCGCCGGCAGCCTCGTACCGTTGGGCTATGGCCAGTTCCTCTGGTCCCGCCGTCACCGCAAACGCGCCGATGTGATCGGTCACCCCGGCGTCGCTCGGCGCGACGAAGTCGCTGATCGACAGGTTCGGTTTGCCGTCGCGTCGCTTCAATTGTTGGCGGAGTCCGTGCAGCCGGCGGTCGTGTTGTGGCAGGACGATGTCGTCACCGTCGCGATATGCGGGCCAAAAGCCAATGACTGCTTTCGGTGCGAACCACTGGCCGGTCACGATCTGTTCCAGCAGGCGTTGACCGTCGTCGAACAGTTCTCGGGCCGCATCACCCAGCTCTGCGTCGGTGAGGATCGCCGGGTACCGGCCGCGCAGACCCCAGGTGTGGAAGAACGGCGTCCAGTCGATGTAGGGCACGAGGTCGGCGACGTCGATGTGGTCGAAGGTGCGCGCGCCGACGAAGGCGGGCGAGACGACTGTCGATTCGTCGAAGGTGAACCGTCCGGCGTTGGCGCGTGCTTCATCGATCGAGACTCGGTTGCGCTCCACCTCAGCGCGCTCATGCGCCGCGATCACCCGCTTGTATTCGATGTCGAGGCCCGCGAGGAACGGACCTCGTTGATCGTCGGAGAGGAGCTTGGAGATCACGCCGGCTGCCCGGCTGGCGTCGGCCACGTGGACCACCGGTCCGTTCGAGTATGCCGGTGTCACTCGCAGTGCAGTGTGAATTCGACTCGTCGTGGCGCCGCCGATCAGGAGAGGCATGGTGAAGTTCTGGCGTTGCATCTCGCCGGCGACGTGAACCATCTCATCGAGAGAAGGGGTGATGAGGCCCGACAGCCCGATGATCTGGGCGTCGCGTTCGCGGGCGGTGTCGAGGATCTTCTGTGCAGGCACCATCACGCCGAGGTCGATGATGTCGTAGTTGGCGCAACCAAGCACGACGCCGACGATGTTCTTGCCGATGTCGTGCACGTCGCCTTTGACCGTGGCGAGCACGGCGGTGCCTTTTGAGTTCGACGTGACTGTGCCGCCTGCCGCAATGAGCGCAGCCCTGTCGGCCTCGAGAAACGGCGTGAGGTAGGCAACGGCTTGTTTCATCACGCGTGCCGACTTGACGACTTGCGGGAGGAACATGCGGCCCGAGCCGAACAGGTCACCCACCACGCTCATCCCGTCCATCAACGGGCCCTCGATCACAGAGACCGGCGACTTCAGACGCAGCCTCGCCTCTTCGACGTCTTCCTCGATGAATTCCGTGATGCCGTTGACCAGAGCGTGTTCGATGCGCTTGTCGGTGTCCCAGTCCCGCCATTCCTGGCCCGCTCGTTCGACGGGGCTTGATCCGCCTTCCTGATATCGAGTCGCTGCTTCGAGCAGGCGTTCGGCGGCGTCGGTGCGCCGGGCGAGCACGACGTCTTCGCATAGCCCGCGTAGTTCCTCATCGATTTGGTCGTACACGGCGAGTTGGCCCGCGTTGACGATGCCCATGCGCATCCCGTTTGCGATCGCGTGATAGAGGAAGACGGAGTGCATCGCCTCACGGACTTGATCGTTGCCGCGGAACGCGAAGGAAAGGTTCGACACGCCTCCGGACACGTTCGAGGTCGGGAAGCGCCGCCGGAGCTCGCGTGCGGCTTCGATGTAGTCGAGCCCGTAGCGGTCGTGCTCGGCGATTCCGGTTGCGATGGCGAAGATGTTGGGGTCGAAGATGATGTCCTCAGGCGGGAAGTCGAGCTCGGTGGTCAGCAGCTCGAAGGCCCGCGCGCAGATCTCGACCTTGCGGGCAGCGCTGTCGGCTTGGCCACCTTCATCGAAGGCCATCACGATCACCGCTGCGCCATGGTCGCGGCACACCCTCGCGTGAGCGAGGAACTGGTCGACACCCTCTTTCATCGAGATCGAGTTGACGACCGCCTTGCCCTGCACGCACTCCAACCCGGCTTCGATCACGCCGAACTTCGACGAATCGATCATTACGGGAACACGGGCGATGTCGGGCTCGGCGGCGATCAGATTGAGAAATGTGACCATGGCCTGTCTCGAGTCGAGCAAGCCTTCGTCCATGTTGACGTCGATGACCTGCGCACCGTTGTCGACCTGGTCGCGAGCGACTGCTAGCGCTTCGGCGAAGTCGCCGTTGGTTATCAGGCGGCGGAACTTCGCCGACCCGGTGACGTTGGTCCGTTCGCCGACGTTGACGAAGGGAATCTCATCGCTGAGGGTGAACGATTCGAGGCCCGAGAGCTGCAGGGTGTGGCGCCGCTCGGCCGGGACGCGGGGAGGCTTGCCGGCGACTGCGTCGGAGATTGCCGAGATGTGCGCTGGCGTCGTGCCACAGCAGCCGCCGACGATGTTGACGAACCCAGCGTCGGCGAACTCGGCGAGGATCGCTGCGGTCTGGTCGGGCGTCTCGTCGTAGCAGCCGAGCGCGTTCGGCAGACCGGCGTTGGGGTAGGCGCAGACGAGGGTGTCGGCGATGTTGGCCAGTTCCTCTATGTACGGCCGCATCTCGGCGCCACCCAATGCGCAGTTCAAGCCGACGGACACGGGATCGGAATGTCGGATCGACTGCCAGAACGCCTCGGTTGTCTGCCCCGACAGCGTGCGTCCGGAGCGATCGGTGATCGTCCCCGAGATCATCAGCGGTGTGTTGATCCCCGTCTCGGCGGCATGACGACGCGCTGCGAAGATCGCGGCCTTGGCGTTCAGCGTGTCGAAGATCGTTTCGACGAGGAGCAGGTCGACCCCGCCGGCGACGAGGCCGGCGATCTGCTGCAGGTACGACGCGGCGAGCTGACGGAATGTCATCGTCCGGTACGCGGGGTCCTCGACGCGAGGCGACATCGAGAGAGTGACGTTGGTCGGTCCGATGGCGCCCGCAGTCCACCGAAGGCGTCCGTCGCGCCGTTGCGCCTCGTCGGCAGCGGCGCGAGCGAGTTGTGCGGCAGTTCGGTTGAGCTCGGTGATCAACGCGGGATCGTCGAGCCCGTATTCGCGTTGTGCGATGGTGGTGCTCGAGAACGTGTTGGTCGTGACAATGTCGGCGCCCGCGAGCAGATACGACAGGTGCAGAGCGATGACCGAATCGGGTTTGGTCAGCACCGACAGGTCGTGATTGCCCGCCAGAGATGACGGGTGATCGCGAAAGCGATCGCCACGCAGGTCGTCTTCCGTGGTTCTCAATGCCTGGAACTCGGTGCCGGTGGCACCGTCGAGGACGAGGATCCTTTCCGCAGCAGCAGCCCGCAAGGAGGTGAGGGCGGTCATGTCGCGGTCACCGAATCGCGGTACTGCCGACTTGCCTGCGTAGGTGTGGGGGCATCGCGACGATCTCGACCGAGCCACAATGACACGGTCAGCCCCTCGCCCTCCGGGGCTTGTGCCCCGTCGATCGCGGGAGGCGCGAGGGTGCGGACCGCCGGCACATCGAGCGCTGAATGTTCCAGCCAACCCTCGACGGTGTCGCTGCGGAACCCGAGGCGCAGGTGGGCGTGATCGGCGCGGAGGAACTCCAGCGAGTGCGGTGCGAAGTCGACGATCAACAGCCGCCCTCCCGGCGACAGCAGCCGGGCGGCCTCGCGCACGGCGCGGGCCGGATCGTCGAGGAAGTGCAGCACCTGGTGGATCACGATCAGATCGAACGAGTCATTGGCGAACGGCGGGCTGTACACGTCGCCCTGGCGAAGGTCGATTCCGCGGATCTCGGCGCGTTCCAGGTTGGCGCGTGCTACCGCAAGCATCGAATGGCTGCTGTCGAAGCCGACGGCGCGCTCGACGTCGCGACCGAGGAGTTGCAGCATCCGCCCCGTGCCGGTGCCTACATCGAGCATCGACTTGTACTTGGTCGAACCGACCGTCTCGATGATCGCCTGCTCGACCGTCGCGTCGGAAGCATGGAGTGAACGCTCCTCGTCCCAGCGTGGCGCGATGCCGGCGAAGTATTCGTGCGCAGCAGCGGTGCGGTGGCTGCGCACGATCGCGAGCCGGTCGAGGTCGGCGGCGAGCACACTGTCGTGCACATCGGTCAGCGCCAGTACATCGCCGACCAGTTGACCGATCGGACCATCGCTGACGAGATCGAAGAACGCCCACGTGCCCTCACGGTGCTTGTCGACGACGCCTGCGTCGGCCAGCAACTTCAGATGACGAGAGATCCGTGGCTGCGACTGGCCGAGAATGTCGGTCAGGTCAGTGACGGTGAGCTCACCATGCTGCAGCAACGCCACGATCCGCAGACGCGTCTCCTCATCGAGTGCCCACAACACATCCAAGATCGCAGGCAACGGAAGACGCATGCCGAAACTATATAACGATATCTACATATAACAATCAGCGCCCTACCTGCTAACGATGCGGCGGACGCGGTTCGACACGCGCAACAGAGCGGAGCACACTTTGCGACGTTGAGGATTACCTCGGCGTCGACGGCGCTGGCACGCTCAACAGGGAGACGTCGTGACTGGCACTATCAACGTTGCACTGCTGGGTTCGAAGTTCATGGGCCGGGCCCACTCGAACGCTTGGCTGAACGTCGCCAAGTTCTTCCCCGTCGATCCGGTCCCGACGATGCACACCGTTGTCGGTCGCAACGCGGCCGAGTTGGAGGAGTTCGCCGAACGCTGGGGTTGGCAGCACCACACGACGGACTGGCACGCCGCTGTTACTTCCGACGACATCGGGCTGGTTGACATCGGAACGCCCAACAACGTTCACGCCGAGCAGGCGATCGCCGCGCTCGAGGCCGGCAAGCACGTCGCATGCGAGAAGCCGCTCGCGGGAACACTCACCGATGCGCGGGCGATGGCAACAGCTGCGGCCGCTGCACCCGGCACGACGTCGGTGTGGTTCAACTACCGACGGGTGCCGGCCGTTGCGTTGGCCCATCGCCTGGTCGCCGCCGGCAGGATCGGTCGCATCTACCACGTGCGTGCCTCCTACCTACAGAGTTGGGGAGGCCCGGATACTCCACTGTTGTGGCGATTCCAGGGCGACATCGCCGGTTCCGGTGCGCATGGAGATCTCAATGCCCACATCATCGATTCGGTCAGGTTCGTCACCGGTCAGGAGATCGTCAGTGTCGAGGGGGCGATCGAGCAGACGTTCGTCGAGGAGCGCTCCGCCCTCGAAGGCCGGACGAGTGGTGAGATCGCCGGCGCCGGCGCGACCACCACGGGCACCAAGTCGCCGAGCACTGTCGACGACGCCGTGTTGTTCCTCGCCCGGCTGAGCGGGGGAGGAGTTGCAAGCTTCGAAGCCACTCGCCTCGCTACCGGCTATCACAACGCAAACCGCTTCGAGATCCACGGTGATCGGGGAGCTGTGCGTTTCAACTTCGAACGATTCGACGAGTTGGACTTCTACGACTTGAGCAACGACGCTGCAGTGCAGGGATGGGCAACGATCGATGTCACCCGCGGCGGCGATGGTCACCCCTATGTTGGTGCCTGGTGGCCAGACAGTCACGGGCTCGGTTACGAGCACGCCTTCGTCAACCAGGCCAGCGACATCCTGACCGTCATTGGCGGCGTTGTCCCTGTTGTCCCGCTTCCCGATTTTGCCGATGCGTTGATCACCCAGTGCGTGCTCCACGCGGCAATCGAGTCAGCCCGGCAGCGGGCGCCCGTCGCGATTGCCGAGATCTAAACCCGCAACGACCGAGATGAAAGGGGCCTCGATGTCCGAAATCAAACAGTTTGAGCCGAAGTTCATGCCGATCGGCGTGCTCACTGCCGCGCTGCAAGAGCTCACACCGCGCGAGCGACGCGACCCGGACCCCGATCTGGCCATCGAGGAATGGCTCGACTTCGCGGTGACCCTCGACGCCGATTGCATCGAGCTCTCCGCCGCCTTGCACCCGTCGCTCGCCGACGTCCCTGCCGAAGCGATGCTCGACCCTGTCGCCAACACGCTCGATCTGCGCGAGCCCTTCGACGACGTGCGGGCGAAACGCGTTCTCGCAGCCATCGACGCAACGGGTGTCGCGATCGCCGACATCGGTTACTTCGACGACATGTTGCACGAGGACTCAGCGATTCGGCGCAAGAAGCACGACTTCATGATCGCCGTCATGAGCGCCGCATCCTTGCTCGGCGTGCCTGCCGTGACAGGCTTCGTCGGGCGCAACCAGACCAAGTCGATGGATCAGAACCTGATCGACTTCGAGGAGAGCTTCGTGCCGCTTCTCAAAGAAGCCAAGGCGCGCAACCTCCAGTATCGGGTGGAGCAATGCCCGATGCCCGGGTGGACGCCTGGCGACAACTTCCACAACAACATCGCGTACGCGCCTGGGATGTGGATCGCGCTCCACCAGATCGCCGAGCGCAACGGGGTCGGCGATCAGTTCCGCATCCACTACGACCCGTCGCACGCAATCCTCATGGGCCAGGACACTCGCTCGATCTTCCAGTACCTCAAGGACGCCGGGTATGGCTTCCTCATCGCCGGCATGCACGTGAAAGGGCAGGTCATCCACTCTGAGGGCGTCGCCGGGTGGGGGTACGGCGGTCAAACGGTGCAGCGCGGCGACTGGGTCGACGGTGAGGTGTCGAGCAACCCAGCCGATCTGGGCAACGCGTGGAAGAAGCAGACGGTGCTGTGCGAGCACGAACTTCCCGGCACCGCCCGCCACGATCCGCTCGCCTATCTGCAGAACCGCACTGTCGATTGGCTCGACCATCAACTCGCGGCGCGCGAGCTGCTCGACTTCGATCCGACCACAACTCCGTTGATCGTCGAGCACGAATACGGCGCGGCCCGCGTGCAGGACAAGGCTCTCCTGCAACCAATTCTGGCGGCGTCGATGGCGTTCACCCGTCACATCGACCGAGCGGCTGCATCGATGTACGCGTTGCAGGCAGAGGTGCTCGCGGCGCAGGGGATTCCGGTGCAGGGCGTCGGCCGTGAGGCCTACAGGAGCTGATGATGACAGACGAGACGGGGCAGATCTCGCTCCACGAGCTGCAGTTGGCGACTCGCAATCACGGTACGCCGCTCGAAGTCCTGCGCTGTCCACTCACGCCGATCGGGCTGCATTACCTGCTGATCCACTACGACATTCCCGATGTCGATCTGGCCGACTGGCAGCTGCACGTCGACGGGTGCGTGTCGACACCATTGCACCTGTCATTAGACGACATCACGAGCCGCGATCGGTTCTCTGAGACAGTGACGATGGAGTGCGCCGGCAATGGCCGCGCGCTGATGCAGCCCCGCCCGCCGAGTCAGCCCTGGCTTCAGGAGGCCGTCGGAACCGCGCAGTGGACGGGCATCCGCCTGACGTCACTACTCGAGGATGCTGGGCTTGCAGCCGATGCCGTCGATGTCGTGTTCAGCGGGCTCGACCGGGGCATCGACGGTGGCATCGAGCAGTTCTACGAGCGGTCCCTGTCGGTCGACGAAGCGTCCAGGCCGGAGGTACTGCTCGCCGACGAGATGAGTGGAGCGCCGCTGCTTCCCCAGCACGGCGCGCCGTTGCGGCTCGTCACTCCCGGCTGGTACGGGATGACGAACGTCAAATGGCTATCGCGAATCACCGTCCTCGACCGGCCATTCACGGGCTATCAACAAGTCCACTCGTACGTCTTTCGGGCGACGCCCGATGACGCGGGCACACCGCTATCGCGGATCTTGCCGCGGGCGTTGATGGTGCCGCCTGGCATTCCGGACTTCTTTACGCGCCAACGCGTGCTTCCGATCGGACCGTGTCGCCTACAAGGACGAGCCTGGTCGGGTTGGGGACCGATCACCGGGGTGGACCTTTCCACTGACGGCGGTAGCACGTGGGACCAGGCGGACGTCGATCGACCCCAGCTCGGCCAGTGGGCGTGGCAGTCGTGGACCTATGACTGGAAGCCGACCCACGCCGGCGACCACATCTTGTGCTGTCGTGCTCGGGACGCGGCCGGCCACGACCAAGCCAATTCTCCCGCCTGGAATGTCGGCGGCTACGTCAACCCGGCTCCCCAGCGTGTGCACGTCACCGTACGCGATGAGGAAGGATGAGGGCTCAGGCGCGGTGATCATCGGGTAACCCTCGAGGGAGCGGGGCACACGTGGCAGTCCGTCTGCTCATTAAACTGGGGAACGTGACGACATCTGCGGACGAGTAGCACATCGATCGTCACGCCGCAATCGAGCGCATCGCTCTGGCGCCCTCCTCGTGGGTGGTGCTGATTCCTGGGTTTGTCCGTGATGCGCCGGCAGCCTTCACGACTCTGCACGACTCGCTTCCATGGCAGCAGACAGACACCAACCCGACCTACTACGACGGCCGGCACTTCAGCGACGGAGCACGCCAGCCCGGGTCCCGCAGCCGACCGATCTGACGAAATCGCTGAGCCGTCCCGTCTCTAAGATCGGCACATGGCCTACGACGAGGACCTCGCCGATCGCATCCGCGAGTTGGTTGGCGAATCAGACATCACCGAGACGAAGATGTTCGGCGGGCTCGCCTTCCTGACCGGAGGGAACATGGCGATCGCCGCGAGTGGCCAAGGTGGGTTGCTCGTCCGT
>JANMMQ010000295.1:0-10563 GCA_031373465.1 Ilumatobacteraceae bacterium
TCGCTGAGATCATCCGGAACGTCGACCAACTGGCTGGTGTGAGCGACCATCCATGAGCTCCAGCCACCGCCGGTGTCGGCGCAGAAGCCGCTTTGCAGACCCGGCTCGATGTGCCCGAAAGCCACTCGCTCGCACAGGTTCGTGCGCCGTGCTGCGCACTGCGGGCAAACCGGAGTGATGCCGCGGGTGACGCACGACAACACGGGAACCAGCGCGACTCTGCGGCCCCGTTCGGTGGTGGCTACCACCTCGTGACCCGGAACGAACGGATAGCTCACGAGCGGATCGAAGTACGCCGACGCGGTACCGTCGATCATGGCCAGATCGGAGCCACAAATCCCCGACAGGCGTGGCGTCAACCGGACCCACTCGGGCCCGGGCAGCGGCAACGGCTCGTTCGCCTCGAGCTTCAACGGGCCCACCGCGGCACCACGGCCAGGGGACAGCGTGCCCGCCAACCGAGCTGCAGCGAACTTCACCGGCTTGCGTTCGAAGATCAACCTCATGCGAACTTGCGTCCACGTTCGCGCTCGTGCAACAGCGGGCCGATCGGCAGCAGCGGCCTTGGGCCTCCGGCGGCTTTCGACCAGTGCTCGACCAGCCACCCGCGCTTGCGAGCGATCGCCGCCAACCGAGTCTCGGGGTTGACGACAACGGGAAACCCGACTGCCTCGAGCATCGGAAGATCACTTGTGGAATCGGCATAGGCGATCGATTCCTCCAACTTGAGGCCTTCGGCCGCGCAGTAGTCGGAAAGGATCTGAGCGCGGGTCTCACCCGTCGGCGGCACCTGGGAGAGATGACCGCTGTAGGTGCCGTCGGACTTGACGGTCATCTCCGCGGAGATGATCTCGTCGAACAACGGACGCAGACCCTGCACGGCGAAGTCGAGCGCGCCGGTGATCAGGATGGTCCGATGACCGAGTGCTCTGTGCTCGCGAACACGGCGGATGCCGCGTGGGAAGCTCTTCGTGAGGATCAGGTTGGTGAGCAACTCGTTGGAGTCCTCGTCGATCTGACTGACCGGTGCGTCCTCGTAGCGCCGGTAGAAGAATCGCAAGAAGTCGCCACGGTCCTTGCGGTCCATCGCGCTGAGACTTGGTGCCTCGGCAAGGGTGCGCAGGACATAGCGGATTCGTTCGGGCGCGTTCAGTCGACGAGTGGCCAGCCACGTGTAGCTCTCGACCACGTTGCTGGCGATCAGGGTGTTCTCGAGATCGAACGCCGCGACGTGGCGATCCGGCGACAGCACGCTGCGTCGCAGCCGGTCGGCGCGATCATTGCGGCTCCTGCCGGGCTTGGTCTTGGCCCGTGAGTGGTGAACGATCGACGGCAGGTGGATGGTGCTGACGTATGTCGGCCAGTCGATGCTGCGTGGATCGATGTTGAACGCGGCTTGATCGGCTTCATCCAGGCCATCGTGGATCTGCATCAGGTGATCGACTTGATAGATCGCTTCGCATTCCGTGTACAGGCCGTACAGCTGCACGTACTGGAAGGCGCGGTCGATCTCGGTCTTGGTCTCGTCGAGCTTGGCTGCCCACGTGGCCTGCTTGCCGCGCAGCGGAAGAGCCTGCAGCACTCGTTCGGTCTTCTCGGCCATCATCTTGGCTCGCTGCAGTTGCTTCTTCACCCGGCCGCGTGCCGGGAACTGCCACTCGGGAACGACAATCGGTTGCCCCTCCGCGTCGTACAGCGGGTGCTCGGTGAACCACGACCGGACGTTGTCGACCAGGATCTTGTACTTGAGGGGATTGATGCCGCCGCTGGCAACATGGGTGATGCGCGGCGCATCAACGGGACCGAGGGCTGCAACGGCGATGATGGCCGCGACCACGATGTCGACCGGGATCACGTCGACAGTCCCTTCGGGAACACCGGGAAACTCCTTCAGCAGGCCGCGGGCGTAGCTGAGGATGACGGGCTCGGCCATGCGGAAGCCGCGGATCCAGCCCGGGAACGGTTCGGCAAGTGCTGACTCGATGATCGAGGGGCGGACGATGGAAACCGGCACCTTGCCTTTGACCTCGGTCAACGCCTGCTCACCGAGCGCCTTGGTGTAGGCGTAGGCATCGGGCCAGCCGACGCTTGCGGCTCGGGCCCGACCCGCCTCGACGAGTTGATCCTTGACCCAGTCCCCACGGAGGCTCTCGGTCTTGGCAGCGAGAGCCGGCGCGCCGGCGGCGCCCAACTCTTTGCGAGCCTCGGTGCGGAAGTTAGCAAGCTTGTCCGGCTGGCGGCTGATCGCTTCGGTGTCGCTGCGCAGACGACGGGCGGCGGCGACCTCCTTGCGCCAACTGAGGCCGATGTCGAACGGTCCCTCGCTGACGAGCTCCTCGGGCGCGTTGCCGCGACGGTTGCCGGCGACGTAGCACGTGCTGACGGCGACGAGATGTGGCGCCACGCCGGCAGCATTCAGCGTGTCGGCGATTCGGGTGGGTCCCAGCAGGTTGATCTCGACGGCGCTGTCGAGCGGGGAGTCGAAGGCCACCGCAGCAGCGGAGTGGATCACGATGTCGCACGCCGTGAACGTGGCAACGTCGGCATCGCCGAGGCCGAGACCATCAGTGGTCACGTCACCGGCAATCGCGACAACACGCCTGGCGACCATCGCCTCGAACGGTTCGGCGGTGCCGGCAAGCTCGGCTCGGAGCCTGTCGAACGCGTCGTTCTTGAAGATCTCGCGGCGCACCCGCTCGGTGACATCGTTGCGCTTGCTCGGGCGCACGAGCAGCACCAGTTCACATTCGGGGACTGCCCTCAGCAGCCGCTCGACCAGCGCTGTGCCGACGAAACCGGTGCTGCCGGTGATGGCGATGCGCTTGTTGGCAAGGTTCTCGCGAATCATTCAGGCAACTGTCTAGCACATTCGTCTACCATTTGGTAGACAAGTATGAAGACGCCCACCCGCGACCGCATCCTCGACGCCGCGACCGATCTGTTCGGCACGCGAGGCGTCGATGCCGTATCGCTCGACGTGATCGCTGCCGACGTGGGCGTAGCCAAGCAGACCTTGCTGTACTGGTTCCCGAGCAAGGACGATCTGGTGCAGGCCGTGTTGGTCGCCGCAGCTCACGAGCTCTCGGTCGTGATCGACGCCGCGGTGCGAGCCGCAACCGATGATCCTCTCGACCGCATCGAGGCGGTGATCCGAGCTGTGTTCCGCCCCGCTGTCCGCCGACCGGCGCTGTTGGGGTTGATCCGCGAAGTCAGCCGGCTGCCGTCGGCCGCGGGGGACCGGTTGACCGCGGATCTTGCCCCGCTCGTCGATCGCGCTGTCGCGTACCTCCAACACGAGATGGACGCCGGTCGGTTGAGGCGTGCAGACCCCCGCTTGGTTGCATCTCTCTGCTACGCGACGGTGACCGGGATCGCCACCGAGCCCGAGGCACTTCGAGTCGTCGGCTGGGAGCCGTCGGCCGCGGGCTTGCGAAGGCTGCGCAACGAGATGCTCGCCTTCCTCCGCGCCGCGTTGGCGCCCCACTGACCGGGACAGATCAATGATGGTGGTTCGCGTGGGCGTGGTCGAACTCGGCGTGGTGGCGGGCCAACAGGTCCGTGCCGTAGTCGCCGCCATTGGGGGTGCGCAGGATCGTATGGATGTGATGATGTGAGGGCTCTTCGTTGTCGAACACGACGCCGGGGTGATGGTCGAACTCGATCAACACGACGGGGCTGTGGATGCGGTAGTAGAACGGATCCTCCTCGCCCGTGCCACCGAACCACGAGAACCAGGTGTCGTCGAGGTGGGCATCGACCTCGGCCGCACGGATCGCGGCGTGGTCATCGCGTCCCCATCCGAGATACGTGCCGACTGCACTGCGAAGCAGACGGCGCTGCACGTCGGTCATGTCATCGGCGCGCAGCCCCTGGTACGACAGAACCGCGTTGTCCTTGAACGCGCCCGCCTGCATGCGCCCGTCGATCCAGTGTTGGAGGTGCTTGGGCATCGCGTCGGGCATGATCGAGCGATAGAGGACTGCCGTGTCGTGTTGCTTCGCGTCGAGTGAGCGGATCAGGTCGAGACCGACCTGCTGCTCAGGGGCGAACACTTCGATCCCGGCGAAGGGCCCGGACGTGACCTTGCATGGCTCGGATCCCATGAACGTTGGAGTCAGCACCACGTCGTCGCCGAGGACGAAGCAGTTGACTGCGATGTGGTGACCATCGAACTGCCAACCCCACGGCTCGTCGGGTGACGGAGTGCCGAAGATGGAGATGAAGTACGGCCATTCTCCGAACTCGTCGGTGCTGCCGCTCGATTGTGCGAGCACCTCGTTCAACCGCATGATGTTGCGAACCTGTGTGAAGCCACGCGCCGAGAGAGTCGCCCGGAGCACGTCGAGGCCCAGCTCCCTCTGCTCCATCGGCAGGTTCTCGAGCATGACACCGTGGCGGAAGAAGTTCATGTGCACGTTGAACCAGTCGCGTCGCTCGTCTGCGTCGAGCGGGAAGATGACCGTGCTTCGCTCGGCTGCCGTCAGTGATTGGAGAAAGGCGTGCGCGGCATCGCGAATCGGTGCCGCGTCGACCGATCCGCGCTGCACGCCGAACAGCCCAGGAACCACTTTGCCGTTGGTGGTGATGCCGCGCACTGGGACCGACAGCTCGGCGCGACAGTCGGCGTACAACGCGTCGATCGCGCCTTGGATCGGTGGTACCTCGACCACGCGCGAGCGTGCCGACATAACGGGCAGAGGGCGAAGTCCGAACTCAGTCCAATCCTTCACGACAACCCCTAGACAGCTCGCGAACCGGGTCGCCCGGCATCCTCGGAGCACGGTAGTCGCTGTCCGAAGGGCCAGAATTGTCGGCGGATGCCATACGACCAGAACGACCCGCGTTCCCAGCTCGCGACCGACCCACGAAGCCGCAATGCGGCGACACCTGCCGGCACCGCCGCGCGGCCCGAATACTTCGAGTTCTCCAAGATCGATCCCGACGAGGTGACGCCGCTCGGCAGCCGGTCGTGGTACGTGCGTACACAGACGTGCTGTCTCGTGTTCTCGATGGCCGCTGCGGGCGAGCGGCTCCCGCGGACCGGCCAGCCGGACGAATACGTGACGTTGCTCGTCTCGACACCGGCGAACCCTGCGGCGCGTGCCGAGTTCGGTGCGGGCGGGGACCGAGTGACCGTCGACGAGGACGCTGTCGTGGTCGTGCCGCCGGGCGACAGTGAGGTCGTGGTGTCGGCGCCGGGCGTCGTGGTGCGTGTGTTCTCCAAGCTGGCAACGAATCTCGTCGCACGAGCCCGCAACGCCGTTGCGCATGTCGAGACTCATCCGCACGCCGCACCGTTTGCCCCCTGGCCAGCGGCTCCCGGTGGCGATCGCTTACGCGTGTACCCGTTCGCCGATGTGCCCGTGGATCCGTCGAGGTTCGGCAACATCTTCCGGTGCAGCACGATCATGGTCAACGTGATTCCGGCTGATCCGGGTCCACGCGATCCAGCGAGGCTGTCGCCGCATTTCCACGAGGATTTCGAACAGCTGTCGCTGCAGGTCGACGGTGACTATGTGCATCACATCCGCACTCCGTGGACCACCAATCTGGCCGACTGGCGCGCCGATGAGCATCAGCGCTGCACGAGTCCGGCGTTGATCGTCATCCCGCCTCCGACAATCCACACGAGCCAGGGTGTCGGCGATCGCCGCCACCAACTGATCGACATCTTCTGCCCACCTCGATTCGACTTCTCGGCGAAGCTGGGATGGGTCCTGAACCACGACGACTACCCGACACTGCCCACGACCGACTGACGCGGGCGCCCAAACGGTCCGATGGGGACCATCGCGGCGCCCACGATCAATTCGGGGGGACTCGTCAGTGGGCGGTGTTGCGGCGTTGGCGGCCGTGACGCTCGATGGCCAACCGGACCAGTTCGTCGATCAGTTCTGGATACGGGAGACCACTGGCGATCCACATCTTCGGATACATCGATATCGGCGTGAAGCCTGGCATCGTGTTGACCTCGTTGCAGAGGAACCCGCGCCCACTCTCTTCGAAGAAGAAGTCGACTCGCGCGAGGCCGTCGCAACGTAGGGCCTTGAACACCTGCAGGGCCGTGGCCCGAACGGTGTCGCTCTGTTCAGCGGTCAGCGGCGCAGGGACCAGTGTCTGCGAACCCTCGTCGAGATACTTGTCGGCGTAGTCGTAGAACTCGGCCCCGGGCACGATCTCGCCGGGGAGGCTGGCTCGTGGGTCGAGGTTGCCGAGGACCGCAACCTCGATCTCGCGACCGACGATGGCTTCCTCGACGACGACCCATTCGTCGTATCCGAGAGCGCTGTCGATCGCGTCGCGCACGCCCTCGATCGACTTCGCTTTCGACACACCGACGGAGGAACCCATGTTTGCCGGCTTCACGAACAGCGGCAGGCCCAGCTCTTCGGCCAGCGATGCCGGCAGTCCGGGTGTGATCTCGTTGGCGCGAAAGGCGCGATAGCGCGCTTGCTCGATCCCGTTCACGGCCAAGACCTGCTTTGCCATGGCTTTGTCCATGGCCAACGCCGAGCCGAGCACACCCGAGCCGACATAGGGAACGTTGGCCAGCTCCAGGAGTCCCTGAACGGTTCCGTCCTCTCCCATCGGGCCGTGCAGCAACGGCACGACGACCGTGCGAGTGGTCTCGCTGATCACGTCGGCCGGCATGATCGCCGTTCCCTTCGGATCCAGGTACCCGGGAAGCGCTGACGGCCCATCCGCCAGGGCGGCTCGTGCGCCCTCGGCGATGGCCCAGCTCCCATCCCGGGAGATGCCGACAGGCGTGATCTCGTACTTGTCGGGATCGGCGGCGCGCAGGACATGCGCTGCTGTGGTGCAACTGACGTCGTGTTCGGCGGACTGACCGCCGAACAACACCACCAGCCTGATTCGATCGCCTGTTGCCATGTCGCCCCGACGGTACCGTGTGCGGTAATGCGATTCAGGGCAAGCGAGGTCGCCAGGGCAACCAACGGGCGATTGGTCGGCCCCGATGTCGAGATCGACGGAGCCAGTTTCGACACCCGAGAGTTGCGCGCTGGTCAGTTGTTCGTTCCCCTGGTCGCGGACCGCGACGGTCACGACTTCATCGATGCGGCACTCGTCAATGGTGCTGCCGCGTACCTGACGTCGAGGCAGGCCGCGCTCGGCACGGCCGTCGAGGTTGACGACACCGCTCGCGCCCTCATCGAGCTCGCCGCACATCAGCGTCAGGCGTTTGCGGGCACGGTCATCGGCATCACGGGATCGGTCGGCAAGACGAGCACCAAAGACATGGCATGCGCAGCGCTTGCCGCCAGCAGGCGCACCGCCGCCAACGAGCGCAGCTTCAACAACGAACAGGGCCTGCCGACGACCATCCTCAACGTCCCGGACGACGTGGAGGTGATGATTCTCGAAATGGGCATGCGCGGGTTCGGTGAGATCGCCGCCTTGTGTCGAATTGCGGCGCCGCGGATCGGTGTCGTCACCCGCGTCGCCGAAGCGCACAGCGACCGTGTTGCCGGCATCGAGGGCGTCGCCAGAGCCAAGGCCGAGCTCATCGAGGCGCTGCCCGCCGATGGCATTGCCATCCTGAACGCCGACGACGAGCGTGTGCGAGCGATGAGCCAGGTGACCACCGCAAGCACCTTGTTGTTCGGCGAGAGCTCGGAGGCCGATGTGCGCGTCGGCAATGTCGTTCTCGACGAGCTGGCGCGCCCGTCGTTCTTGATCTCGACCCCGTGGGGGAGCGCGACCGTCCGCCTCGCGATCAGTGGCCGCCACATGGCCGTCAACGCCGCAGCCGCACTGGCATGCGTCGGCGCTGTCGGTGGTGACGTCGTGGCGGGGGCGGATGCCTTGTCGGCGGTGGGTGTCACCGCAATGCGAATGCAGATCGCGCGGGCCAGCTCAGGGGCGATCATCCTCAACGATTCGTACAACGCCAATCCCACGTCCATGCGCGCCGCAATCGATGCGTTGATCGCCCTGTCGGCTACCCGACGTGTCGCGATCGTCGGGGTGATGGCAGAGATCAGCGACGCTGCGGCGGAGCATCTCGCCATCGCGTCGTATGCGGCCGAACGCGGCGTCGAGCTGATCGCGGTCGGCACGGATCTTTACGGCGTCGTGCCAGCGGATGATGCGGCGACCGCCCTCGGCGCAGTGTCTGGCAACGATGCCATCCTCGTGAAGGGCAGCCGTGTGGCCGGCCTCGAGAAGCTCGCCGCCATCCTGATCTCAGGCTGACACGGGAACACGACCGGGGGGTGCGGCGTTGTCGTCGTCATGGATATCTCCGAAGCGATGAACTTCGTTGCCGCACGCAGGAATGGCGTGTTGGTCACCCAGAAACGCGATGGTCGACCCCAGTTGTCCAACATCGCATACGCGGTCGTCGATGACGTCGTCAAGATCTCGATCACTGCCGACCGCGCCAAGTACTGGAACGTTTTGCGCAACCCGCAGGCGTCGCTGTACGTCACCCGCGAGGACTTCTGGGCCTACGTGGTCCTCGAGGGCGACGCCGAGCTGTCGGAGGTCGCCACAAAGCCGGATGACCCGGGCGTCGACGAGCTCGTCGAGCTGTACAAGGCGGTAGCCGGTGAGCATCCAGACTGGGACGAGTATCGCAGGGCGATGGTCGCGGACAAACGAGTGGTGGTGCGGCTCATGCCGACGCACGCGTACGGCATGTTGAACGAGTGATCGGTTGCCGGCTGCGGATCAGTGTCCGGCCGCAAACGTGATCGGCATGTGGGCAGGCCCGAAGATCCCGACGCCTTCGGGCTTCCACGTGACGTGGCCGTCGATCGTCAACTTCGGCATCCGCTGAGCCAGGAGCGGAAGAGCCTCTTGCAGCTCCGCACGGGCGAGGGCGGCACCGAGGCAGTAATGGATGCCCGAACCGAAGGTCAGTTGCGGCTGCCCTGACGCCTCGGAGGTGATGTCGAACGTCTCGGGCGCGCTGAACACAGTCGCGTCCCTGTTTGCATCGGCCAGTCCGATCGAGATGAAGGTGCCTGCGGGGAACAGCACGTCGCGGTACTCGATGTCGCAACTGGCGAAGCGGGCCGTGCCGCGCACCGCACCGAAGTAGCGCATCGTCTCTTCCACAGCGCGGGGTGCGAGCTCCGGTCGCTCGGACAGAAGCGTCCATTGCTCGGGGTGGTCTGCGAGGAGGGCGACTGCGCAACCGAGTTGGTTGCGGGTCGTGTCTGTGCCCCCGACGATCACCGCGTTGACCATCATCACCAGTTCGTCGGTCGTCAACTTGTCGCCTGCCTCTTCAGCCGCGATCAGATCCGTCAACAGGTCCTCCGCCGGCTTGCTGCGACGCTCGGCGATCAGACCGCGGGTGTAGTCGCCGAGCTCGTCCTGCGTCTTCATGATCAGGTCGATCTTGTCGACGACGTCGACCGAGAAGATCTCCAGTATGTCGCTTGCCCAACGGCTGAACAGCTGCCAGTCCTGCTTCGGAGCACCGAGCAGCTGGCAGATGATCGGGATCGGGTAGGGCTCGCAGACGTCGGAGGTGAAATCAGCCCGGCCACTGTCGGCGACGTTGTCGATGAGGCCGCTCATCACCTCGCGCATGAATGGCCGAAGCCGGTCGGCGGCTCGCGGTGAGAACGCAGGCGCGACCAGCCGACGCAACCGCGTGTGCATGTCGCCCTCCGCCGACAGGATGCTGACCTGCTGCCGTTCGAGGAATGCCGGGTTGGTGATGCCCATCAATTCGGGGATCCGGCTAACCGCGCTGTGCCAGCGCTTGTCGCGGAGGATGGCCGTTGCATCGTCGTAGTGCAGCACCGCGTAGCCGAACATGTTGCGGACCAGCCACTGCTCGGCGTCGAGCGCCATACGCCTGGCGAACCGCTGATCGAACGTGCCGTCGGACGCGGAGATCTCGGGCAGGTCGAGTTCCGAAGCAAGTGTCGCCATGGGCGAGAACGCTATGCCGCTGGGGCTCAGTTCAGCGCAGCGAGCGGCTCGATGAACGGCGTACCGAGGAACTCGGCGACGGGGCTGTTGGTGACCTGGCCGCCGTATGTGTTGAGGCCGTACGACAGCGCAGGGTCGCGGCGGCAACCCCCTGGGGCGCCATGAACGGCCACCTCCAGTTGATACGGAAGCGTCGCGTTGGTCAGGGCGTACGTGCTGGTGTGGGGCACGGCGCCGGGCATGTTGCCGACCGCGTAGTGCAGCACTCCGTGCAACTCGTAGACCGGCTCGTTGTGGGTTGTCTCATGAATGGTCTCGATGCATCCACCCTGATCGATCGCGACATCGACGATCACGGCGCCCGGCTTCATCATCTTGACCATGTCTTCGCTGACGACGACGGGTGCACGGCCACCGGCCACGAGCACGGCGCCGATCACCAGGTCGGCGTCAGCGATGTTGCGCTCCAGCGCACCTCGGTTGGAGGCCAACGTGACGATTCGTCCCTTGTTGATCTGATCGACCCACCGCAAACGGTCCAGGTTCTTGTCGAAGAGCACGACCTCGGCCTCCATGCCGGCGGCGATCCATGCTGCGTTCCAACCGACGTTGCCGGCGCCAAGCACGACGACCTTCGCCGGACGAACGCCGGGT
>JANMMQ010000323.1:0-6177 GCA_031373465.1 Ilumatobacteraceae bacterium
CACGAGTTGGTGCGACGCGCCAACATCGAGTCCGTCTTTCGAGCGATCGGCGAGCACGCGCCGGCGAGCCGGAACGATCTTGTCCGACTCACCGGCTTGTCGAAACCGACGGTTCTGGCGTTGGTCGCAGCACTCGAGCAAGAGGGCCTGATCCGATCAACACGGCTGGCCTCCGAGCCCCGCGGCGCGGGACGGCGGCCCGTTGGGTACGAGCACAACCCACAGGCTGCGTACGTCATCGGTGTTGATGTCGGTGGCACCAAGACGGCGGTGGCGATCGCTGATCTCTCCGGCGGAATCAAGGCCGAAATCGAGCTGGTCACATCGAAGGCCGGCGGCAAAGCTGTCGTCGGGCAGATCGTCGACACAGCCCGCGCGGTCGCCCGTCAAGCAGGGATCGCCTGGTCAGCAGTCGATGCAATCGCGATCGGGACACCTGGCGTCCAAGACTCGGACGGAGCGATCCACATGGCCGACAACATTCCCGGGCTCGACGGTGTCAAGCTAGCCAAGGCCGTGCGAAGCAGCCTTCGAGTGCCCGTGCTGCTGGAGAACGATGTCAACCTCGCTGCTCTGGGCGAGCATGCCGCTGGAGCTGCACAGGGCCGCAACACCTTTGTGCTCTTGTCGATCGGCACCGGTCTCGGCCTTGGCATCGTCGTCGATGGACATCTCGTCCGTGGTGCCCGCGGTGCAGCCGGCGAGGTTGCCTACCTGCCGATCGGCGGCGATCCATCCACCAAATCCGGTCGACGACGTGGTGCATTCGAACTTGCCGCTGCCGGGTCGGCGGTTACCCGGATCCTCATCGACGAGTTGACGACGGTTCGCAAGAACTCAATGACGTCACTGACCAGTACCAGTACAGCGCGTGATGTCTACGACGCCGCCGACGCGAGCGACGCTCTGGCGTTGCGGGTGGTTCGGCGCCATACCCAACTGATCACCCTCGGGATCCTGGCCGTGGTATCGCTGCTCGATCCCGAGGTCGTCGTCCTCGGCGGAGGCATCGGCTCCAACCCGCTGATGTTGGCGACGTTGCGCGGCGAGGTTGACCGAATCACACCGTGGCCGGTTACCTTGGAATCGGCGGAACTCGGCGGCCGCGCCGGACTGATCGGCGCCGTACACCACGCCTTGCGCTGGCTCCCCGAAATCGAGTCGCGCCGAGTGAGCCTCCGACTTCAGAAGGGCGAGGCGTGATGTCTCCTTTGAAGTCCGTCATCATCGGCCAACCATTCCGCTGCATCGAGGAGCGGGCCGACGACGCGCTGGTCGCACTCGACGCACCGATGGTCATCTGCGCCAACGACCCGCCGTGGACGTCATTCTGGCAGTCGATGTCGACCAGGGCCCGCGCCGCGGTCACCGTCGTCGATGCTTGGAACATGGACCTCGCTCACTTGGCCCAACGCACCGCGGCGCTCGCCGAGCGTGACATCGTTGGCGCGGCGACGGTCGTCGGATTTGGTGGAGGCACAGCCCTCGACACCGCCAAGTTCATCGCCTGGAAGCTCGGTCGGCCACTCGTGCAGATACCGACGATCACTTCCGTCGATGCCGGCTTCACCGATGCGATCGGAATTCGCGACAACGGCAAGGTGCGCTACATCGGCAACATCGCCCCCGACAAGGTCGTGATCGACATCGACCTTATCCGCAGGGCTCCGAAACGACTGAACCGTGCCGGCATCGGCGACATCTTGTCGTGCCACACCGGGCTGTTCGACTGGAAGCTCGCCACCGCCGCCGGTCACGGACACGCCTGGGATCCAGCCCTGGCCACGCTTGCGGCGACCTTGCTAGAGGAGCTGGAGGCCGCCGCCGCCGATGTCGCCGCCGTCACAGCGGACGGGGTGCGCTTCCTGGTCGACGCCTATCGGCGCATCGGCGCGGCCTGCGCCCATGCCGGGCACAGCCGATTCGAGGAAGGCAGCGAGCACTTCTGGGCCTATGCCTACGAGCACGCGACCGGCGCCCACGCCGTTCATGGCGAGATCATCGCTTTCGCGGTTTGCGCCTTGGCGCACGTGCAGGGCAACGACGCTGACCGCGCCCGACAGATCGTCGCCACGTCGTGCACCCGAGCGCACCCACGAGATCTCGACATTGCCGAAGAGCACTTCCGTTCGTGCCTGCTCGGGCTGAGCGCCTACGCCCGCGCCGAGGAACTCGATATGACGATCGCCGACCTCCGTCCGATCACCGAGGCCCAGACCGATTCGGCGTGGAAGTTCGCGTGCACCCTTCCCCGAAGTAGAGGCGACTGATGGCGTCGATCACATTGTCCGGCGTCACCAAGGCCTTCGAAGACGGCACCTTGGCCGTCGACGCCCTCGACCTACACGTTGCCGATGGTGAGTTCATGGTCTTGGTCGGGCCGTCGGGATGCGGCAAGACAACGTCGCTGCGGATGGTTGCGGGGCTCGAGGATCCCACGACCGGCGAGATCCGCATCGGCGATCGGTTGGTCAACGATCTGCCCAGTCGCAGCCGCGACATCGCCATGGTCTTCCAGAACTACGCCCTGTACCCGCACATGTCGATCGCCGAGAACCTGGCGTTCGGCCTGCGGATGCAAGGGCTCGGCAAGAACGACCGCCTCCAACGCGCTCAAGAGGTGGCCGAAATCCTGGCCATCTCCGAGCTCCTCGATCGGCGACCCAAACAGCTCTCAGGTGGCCAGCGCCAGCGAGTCGCGATGGGTCGCGCCATCGTGCGCGAGCCGAGCGCTTTCTTGATGGACGAGCCGTTGTCCAACCTCGACGCCAGGTTACGAGTTCAGATGCGCGCTGAGATCGCCCGTATCCAGCGACGCCTTGGCACCACCACGTTGTACGTCACCCATGACCAGATCGAGGCAATGACGATGGCAGATCGGGTCGCGGTCATGAACCGCGGCGTGCTACAGCAGGTGGCCACCCCGGCCGAGATGTACGACCACCCCGACAACCTGTTCGTCGCTGGATTCATCGGCACACCCGCGATGAATCTCTTCAAGACCACGATCGTTGTCAACGATTCGAGCTTGGCCCTCCAACTCGGGTCTCAAACACTGGACATCGGCAATCGGTTGGGGGTCAGCGAATGGGCAGGCCGCGACCTTGTCGTCGGAATACGCGCCGAAGACATCGAGGACGCAACGAAGGCAGGCGCCGTACACGCCGGAAGGCGGTTGCGCGCCGAAGTCGACCTGGTCGAACACCTCGGTAGCGATCTCTTGGTCCACGCCACGATCGACGCAACACCCGCATCGTCGCTGCAATTACAGGATGCGGCTGAGGACGCCATACCCGTCGGCGGGCCTGGTGGAAGCGGTCGCCTCGTTGCCCGGTGCAATCCACGGTCACCTATCGCCGCTGGCGAGACCGTCGAGCTGGCCATCGAGGTCGAACATATCCACCTCTTCGACCCAAGCGACGGTGCTCGCATCGCCGTTTGATCGATTTTCCGAATCGAGGCTTCGTCGGGTGTAGGGGTCAGCACTGGGCGTTTGTGACGTTGGAAGTGGTCGATAGCGTGCCGCGACGCCGGCCGCACGCGGCTTTATCCGGAGATAGAGGCTTGCAGGACGCGGGTGAGGCCACGTGCTGCAGTTCGGACCGTATGGGTCACATGGTCCGGGTCGACGCGCTCCGTAAGTCCGGTGACCGAGATCGCGGCCACCGCAGTGCGGTCCCGACCGAATACGGGGGCAGCCACACTCACGTAACCGAGCCGAGTCTCCTCTCGCTCGATCGCGACTCCCGTCCCCCGGATCTTCACAAGCTCGCTGCGAAGCTGTTCGGAGGTGACAAGTGTGAACTGCGTTCGGCGGGGCAGCCCTCGGGAGCAGACATCATCGATGAACTCTGGACTTGCGTGGGCCAATAAAGCCTTGCCCGTCGCCGTTGTGTGGATGGGTAAGTGTCCCGCCACGGACGATGGGGTTCGCCTGGACCCGTGCCCAGCCAGGCGTTCGATGTACATCACTTGACGGTCGTGGATGACAGCCAGATGAACGGTCTCTCGAGTCGCCACGAAGACATCTTCGAGGAATGGCAGCGCGGCCTCGCGCAGGCTTCGGCGGTCGGGGACGAGTTGGCCGAGTTCGAAGAGTCGTGAACCAAGAACATAATGGGTACCTGCGCGGCTCAATAGGCCCGCCTCGGTGAGTTCGTTGGCGAGTCTGTGGACGGTCGTCTTGGGCAGACCCGTTCGGCGGACTAGTTCCGCGAGGCCCATGGCCGGTGAATCCGAGCCGAAGGCGCCGAGGAGACGTGCGATCTTCGCGACTACCCCGGTCGATGTGCCTTCCACGGCAGCGAGAGTACAGCGGCGTCCATTTGCTCGGCCCACTCAGCGGACCGAAAGTATGGCTGGAGGTTTGTTCAGCCTCCACAATCGGCCTCATATGCACAGGACCGTTTCGCCTACATGATCGGTTTCGAACCAACCCCAGAGCAGCAAATGATGCGCGATCTCGCGCGCGACTTTGCCCTGCGCGAACTCGCCCCGGCTGTCGACCACGCCGAACGAATCGACGACGGGCACATTGACCGTGACGGGTATCTTCACCTCTTCCGTGCTGCTGCCAAGATTGGCCTTCACTCGATGCTCCTGCCCATTGCCTACGGCGGCGGCGGCCAGACATGCATCGACAATGCCATCGTGCAAGAAGAGCTCGGTGCGGTCGATGTAGGTCTTGCCTCGAGCCTCAACCTGACGATGACTGTGCCCAACATGATCTCCGTCGGCGGTACCGATGTCCAGCGGCGTGACTGGTTGTCGGCTCTCGTCGAATCAGATGACCACGTGCTGGCTGGCGCCTTGAACGAGCCAGGAGTCGCCGGCTCGGAGCTGTTCTGTCCACTCCCCGACTCGACACTCGGTATACGAACGAGGGCCGAGCGTGATGGAGATCACTACGTGATAAACGGCAGCAAAGCCGGATGGGTGACCAACGGTGGAATAGCCCAGTCCTACTTCGTCTTCGCCAGAACCTCGTTCGACGGTCCGGCCATGGCAACGACAAGCGCCTTCTACATCCCCGCCGACACTCCCGGCTTGTCGACTGGGCCGCGCACAGAGCTACTCGGGATGCGCAGTTCGTGGCACGCCGAGCTCTTTCTCGACGACGTACGCGTGCCCGAGTCGAGCCGACTCGGAGCCGAGCACGGCGGCTTGGCGCTGATGGGCGCCGTGTCCGGGGGCATGGCGGTCGGCCTGGCGGCAGCATTTGTCGGGCTCGCGCGAGCCGCGTTCCAAGTCGCGTTGAGCCACGCCGACCAGAGGATGAGCGGAGGACAGCCGATTCGCCAACATCAAGCGGTCGCCCTTCAACTAGCGGACGCAGCGGTCGAGTTGCAGACGGCGAGGCTCCTCGTATGGGACGCTGCTGTCGCAGTGGACAATGGTGATCCGGCCGCGGCATGGAAGGTCCCCGCCGCGAAGACACACGCTGTCGATGTCGCGATCGCCAACGCCGAGCGCGCCGTCAAGATCCACGGCGCATCGGGCGTATCAAGGGGCATGCCTCCGGAGAAACTGCTCCGCGATGCGTGGACCGGGTACTCGTGTGACTTCACCAAGGAGGTGCTCCGTCTTGGACTCGCATCCGCCATTTCCTGACCCACCCAGCGGTTCGACAGATGTGATAGCCGATCGATCGCGATCCAAGGACGACCCCAAGGCGAGGGTCGGACGCGTCGATTGGTCGCAGTGGCCTGCCTACGACGAAGCTGCTGCTGGACTCGACGACTACTGGTATCCGGCCATCTGGTCGTCGCAGGTGAAGTCCTCGCCAGTCGGGGTCACGATCTGCGGACAGGACATTGTCGTGCAGCGCGACACGGACGGACGTGCGTATGCGCTGCATGATCGTTGTGTCCACCGAGGAGTCAAGCTCTCTCTCGGCAAGCAGGAGTTTCCCGGGACGATCACCTGCCCATATCACGCCTGGACGTACCGGTTGAACGACGGCGAACTTGTCGCTGTGATCACCGACGGTCCGGACTCACCGATGTGTGGCAAAGCCTCGATACGCACGTACCCGTGCGAGGAGTACCTCGGACTGGTATGGGTGTACGTCGGTGGCGCAGTCCCCCATCCCCTTCGTCGGCAACTGCCTGAAGAGCTCGCCGATCCGCCTGCCTTCGGCATTGGAGGCCGTATCGAGGACCGTGCCGGCAACTGGAG
>JANMMQ010000197.1:0-2858 GCA_031373465.1 Ilumatobacteraceae bacterium
GCAGCATCGGCCTCGTGCAGGCTTTTTCGCTGGAGGAGCACCAGGCCCAACGGTTCGGCGACTTGAATCGGGTGAGCCTGGTCGCGGGCCTGCAAGCGATACGACTGCAGGCACGATTCGGTCCGCTCGTGGACGTGAGCGGCGTGATCTCGACGGTGATCGTGCTGTGGTTCGGCGCGCAGCGCGTCATGAGCGGCCGGTTGACCATCGGGGAGCTGCTCGTCTTCCTCAGTTATGTTGGGTCGGTCTACAAGCCGATCAAGGCACTCTCCAGGCTCGGCAACGTCGCGAGCAAGGGTGCGGCAGCGATGGAACGTGTGCTGGCCGTCCTCGACGAATCGCCAGGCATCGCAGACCGGCCCGGGGCGGTCCGCTCGGCTCGGCTACGCGGTCACATCTGCTTCGACCATGTCACGTTCAGCTATGGACGTGAGCCTGTGCTCGCCGACCTGTCGCTGACCATCGAACCCGGAGAGATGACGGCCCTGGTCGGGCCGACTGGCGCGGGCAAGAGCACCATCGCCTCGCTGATCCCTCGGCTCTACGACCCGACAAGTGGGGTGGTGATGCTCGATCAGCGCGACGTGCGCACGTTCACCCTCACATCGATCCGGCCGCAGATCTCGATGGTGCTGCAGGACTGCGCACTGATGCAAGGCACGCTTCGTGAGAACATCGCACTCGGCTGGCCTGGCACCAGCGCAGCCGACATCGAGCGTGCCGCGCGGCTGGCCCTCGTCGACGAGTTCTCCTGCCGCCTGCCGGAGGGGCTGGACACGCCCATCGGCGAGCGGGGTGCCAACCTGTCCGGAGGCCAGCGTCAGCGGGTCGCCATTGCTCGGGCGATCCTCAGAGATGCTCCGATCCTGATCCTCGACGAACCGACGAGTGCCGTCGATTCGGAGTCGGAAGAGCTTCTCGTGCAGGCGCTGTCCAACCTCCCCGCCGGTCGGACCACCGTCGTCATCGCCCATCGGATGTCGACCGTGCAGCGGGCGGACCGGATCTTGGTCTTGGAGTCCGGCCGAATAGTGCAGGAGGGCGCCCACCGCGATCTGCTCGGCCAAGACGGCCTGTACCGGCGCCTGAGCCGCGCCCAATCGGGTCCGGTCGTGCCGATCGACGTGAAGCGGCGGCTCGTATGACCGTGCAGCGAGATCCACCGTCGGTGCTGTACGTCCTCAAGCGATACCCGCGCCTCAGCGAGACGTTCATCACGCGCGAGCTGCTGGAGCTCGAAGCGATCGGTTGCCGGCTCGGGGTCGATTCGCTGATGCCCCAGGAGGACGGACCACGCCACGCCGATGTCGATCGGGTGCGAGCCGAGATCCGCTACCTGCCTCGGCACCCAAAGCTCACGGACCGGGTGATTCTCGTCGCACATCTTCGGAATGGGATGCGACGACCCTTGCGCTGGTCGCGCCTTGCGGTCACGGCGCGCCGCAAGGGCGGTTGGTGGCAATTCCTCCAAGCCGGTCTTGTCGCCGATCGGGTCAAACGGGAGAGCTTCGACAGCCTGCATGCTCACTTCGCGACCGCGGCTGCTGACGTGGCCCGCGACGCTTCCGCGTTGAGCGGCCGACCGTTCACGATCACCGCGCATGCCAAGGACATCTATCACGATGACAATGCGGGGTCACTCCCGGATCGCGTACGCGGCGCTGCAACTGTGGTGACCATCTCGGCGTTCAACATGCGGCACCTGGCATCGAACTTGCCCGGCTCGACATTGGCGATGGTGCCAAACGGCGTACCGGGTAGACCGCCGGCGGTGCCCACACCGCCGGGCAACGGAGACAGCGGACCGGTGCTTTGCGTGGCCCGACTGGTTGAGAAGAAGGGCGTCGATGTGCTCATCGACGCTGTCGCGCTGTTGACGGCCGCGCATCCCCACCTCGTCGTCGAGATCATCGGCGGTGGCCCGCTCGACGAGGCACTCAGAGCACAGGCGAAAGCCGCCAGCGTCGACAAAGTGATCCGCTTCCTCGGTCCGCAGCCCTCGGACGTTGTCGACGCGGCGTACCTGCGCTGCGCGATGGTCGTTCTGCCGTGCAGGGTCGCTGCCAATGGCGACCGCGACGGGATGCCGACTGTCATTCTCGAGGCGATGGCCCGCGGCTTGCCCGTGATCTCGACCACCGTGGTGGGCATCTCCGAGGCCGTCAAGCCAGGCGTTACTGGGTTGCTCGTGCAACCCGACGATCCCGCGGCATTGGCAGGCGCGATCGACGAGTTGTTGCAGGACGCCGATGCGAGGATCCGGCTGGGTGCGGCCGGCCGAGCGCTGGTGCGTAGCCATTACGACCCTGGCAGGAGCGCAGCGCTGCTGTTCGATGTGTTTGCCGGAGCCAGGCGATGAGAATCACGGTGCTGTGTGCAGATCTGGGGATCCGGGTGCCCGGAGCCAAGGGTGCGTCTGTCCATCTGCAGGCAATCACCCGAGCGCTGGCCGATGTCGGCAACCAAGTACAGCTTGTCGCCGTCGGCGGTCACGAACCGCCATCGCCTGAGCTCCTGGCCGCCGTCGATGACCTGGTCTTGCTCCCTCATCCCGGGCGACTCGAAGGTCTTGCCCGCGAACGGCAGAAGATCACGTTCAACGATCATTTGGTGGAGAAGGTGACCGACCGGGTGCAGCACTTCGGTCCGGACGCGCTGTACGAGCGGTTGTCGCTCTTCGGCACGAGTGGGTTACGGCTCGCAGTGCTCACCAACGCCATCCACGTTCTCGAGATCAACGCTCTGCTCGCCCGCGAAGACGCTGCCTGGCGTGGCCTTCACCTACGGACGCTTGCCAGGGAGCTCGAGGCAACGGTGCTGCGTTCCGCCGACCTGCGTGTCGCAGTCAGCGACGAGGT
>JANMMQ010000181.1:0-30892 GCA_031373465.1 Ilumatobacteraceae bacterium
GCCACTGCGGCGGCGTTGTCGCCAGTTCGATCGAACTCCTCTCTCATGCGCGAGAGCAAGAACACCTCGTAGTCCATCGACAGACCGAAGGTAATGGCGAAAAGCATCATCGGCGCCCAGGCCTCGATCGGCCCAGGCCTACCGATCTCGAACAGGCCTTTCAGCCAGCCCCATTGGAAGATGGCCACGATCACCCCGTAGGAAGCACCGACGGACAGCATGTTCACGATGACGGCCTTGAGTGGCACGAGCACGCTACGGAAGACGATCATCAGCAACAAGAAGCTGAGGATGAGGACTGCACCGATGAGCAGTGGCAGGCGCTTGCCGAGGTAGGCGGCGAAGTCGACGGTGGCGGCAGTGAAGCCGCCGACCCTGACGTCGATTCCCGTCGCTGGTAGCTCCGTGCTGCGGAGGCGTTTGACGAGGTCGGTAGTGGCCTCGTCCTGCGGTGAGCTCACCGGGAACGCCTGCCAGAACCACGTGCCGTTGTCCAGCTTTTTGCCGTCGGTGGCGAAAGCGATGCCATGGTCGGCCGCGAGAGCGTCGTCGACGATCTTCGCCGAGACGGCCGTGACCGCGGGGTCGGTGCTGACCAGGATGAGCGGGCCGATACTTCCCGCCCCGAAACCGGCGGCCATCAAGTCGTATGCCCTTCGCGCCGTGTTCTTCTCAGGAAGGTTGCCGGTGTCGCCGAACCCCAGGCGGATCGACGTCAAGGGGGCGGCGAGCGTAACCAGCACGAGGATGCCAAGAAGCAAAGGGGGCCACGGGCGACGCTGAATCAATCGGCTCCATCGATACCAGAACTGCTGCTCTCGAGGCTTCGGCCGGCGGTGCCGTAGATCGGTGCGCAGCACCTCGCCGAACGGCAACGCGCTGAGCAGCATGACGACGATCGCAACAACGACAGCGCCGAGCAGCGCGACGCCCAGAGGGATGCCGGTGAACACACCGACGAGGGCCAGCACCACGAACGCCCCGACCGCGATGGCCGCGGCTCTCGAGGTCTCATCGATGCGCTCGCCGGCGAACCCGATCAGTGCCGGCAGCAGAGTGATGGCCGCCAGCATCATGATCAGCACGCTGATTGCCGCGGCTACCGCCATACCGCGCACGAACGACAGGCCGATGATGAACAGCCCGAGCAGCGAGATGATGACAGTGATGCCGGCGAAGATGACGGCGCGGCCTGACGAGTCGACGGCGTGGATGACCGCTTCTTCAGGTTCCATGCCGGCGTGCAATTGCTCTCGGAATCGGGTGACGATGAACAGGGCGTAGTCGATGCCGACACCGAGGCCGATCATCGCGGCCATCTCTGGGCCGAACTCCGGGATCGTGAAGCCGTTGGAGGCAATTCCCATCACTGCTATGCCCACGCCGAGACCGAACAGGGCCGTGACGATCGGCAAACCCATCGCGAGCACGGAGCCGAAGGCGATGAGCAAGATGACGATCGCTGCCAGCACGCCGAGGATCTCGCTCTCGGGCTGTTCGAACCTGGCGAACAGCTGACCGCCATACTCGACCCGTATCTGGCAGGTGGCATGCGCCCTCTGTAGATCGCATTTCACGGTCCGCGATTCCGGTGGCACCATGGATTCGCCGAGGTGCGTGATCTGGTCAGCCAACCTGTGGGTGGCCGCCCTGTCGCGATCGGTGAAGGAGATCTGAGCGAAAGAAACGGTCCCCGTCCGGCTGTTGAAGTCAACGCCGTCTGTGCTGTAGGGGCTGACAACCTTGACGCCTTCGAGCTTGTCGACCTCGGTGAAGAGCGGCTCCATCAGGGCCTTGATGGCCGCGCGGGTGTCGGCGTCCGAGAACTGGGGGTAGCCGAACACGATCTGAGCTTTGGACCCTGCCTCCTCGCCATTGCCGGTGCCGATCAGCGCGTCTTGCACGACCTTGGAATCGCCGTCGGGTAGGTCGAAGTCGGTGTGGTAGTTGATGCCGATTGCTCCGCTGACGCTGTTGAACACAACGAGAAGGGGCAGCCAGATTGCAAAAACCATGATCCGGCGCTTGCGGAAGCTGAATCGCGTAAGACGAACTAGCAGCCCTCCCGTCGGATTCGGACCCGGCATCATCTCCATCGGTGAATCGAGGCTTGCGCTTTGGCTCGGCGCCGACGGTCGGTTCCTCCGCGGCCGAGCGCGACGGCCACCATTCCGATGCTCACCAACCCGGCGCCGACGGCAATCTTTCCTGTGACGGAGAGCCCGGAGTTGGGTATTTTCAACACGACAACCGCGAGCGAGTGATGGAAGCCGCCAGCCATGGTCACGACGCCCGTGAGGCCGCGTGGCACGTTCGCTTGGCCGCGGTCCTGGACGCCGAGCGGGCCTGCCGTTTCGACCGCCATCCACGAGACCAAGGTGCCGTCCGCCCGGCGAGCGAGCGAATGATCGGCGCCGGCGGCGATCCCGGTCACACCGGACAACCCGGCGGGACTGTTGACTGGGCCCTGCGCACCCCACTCAACGACGGAACCGTCGAGCAGCAGTGCGATGGAGTGATTTCGGCCGCCTGCGACGGCGGTGACGTGTGACAGTCCAGGCGGGGGCGTCGGGTGGTTGCCCTGAGGGGTGCCGATCTCGTAGCCACCCCATTGGATCACAGTGCCATCCGTCCGCACAGCAAGCGCATGGTACGTCCCTGCGCCGATGGCCGTGATCCCGGCCAGCCCGGCCGGTACCTGTGTCTGTCCGAACAGATTGTCTCCCCACGCCACGACGGTGCCATCGGCGCGCAGGGCCATCGAGAACGCACCTCCAGCGGCGATAGCGGTCACCCCGGTCAAGTCTTGCGGCGGGGTCGCCTGCCCGCCGTCGTTCAAGCCCCAGCCGGTGACCCTGCCATCGGCTGCCAGGGCGAGAGAGTGGTTGAACCCGCTCGCGATCGCGACGACGCCGGACAAGCCGAGTGGCACTGTTGCCTCGCCGAACGTGTTGTCTCCCCACGCAACGACCGTGCCGTCGGACTTGAGCGCGAGCGAGTGGTCCTGGCCAGCGGCTACGGCCGTCACATCAGACAGGCCGACCGCGATGCTGACCTGCCCGTGGTCATTGTCACCCCATCCCGCGACTCCGGTGGGAGCTTGAGCGGCGTTCGAACGCGGCACTCCTGCCGCCGCTGACCCGCCACTGGCGACAAATCCGAAGACGACCAGAGCGACGATCCGCTGGGTGGAGTAGAACCAGGTCCGCATTGTGTCTCTCCTCATTACTCATCCGGTCGATTGTCCTTGTTGCCGTAAACCGGTCGCGAGTTTATGATTCGCCCGCGGCCCTGAGCGGACGTCCTGAGAAATCGCGATCTTCGATGTGCTCACCGACGCAAGATCGGATCCTTTCCGAGGGAGGAGCGCAGCGGTGAATGGCTGGCGAAAACTAGGTGTCCTTGGCACCCTCGCAGGTGCGTCCTTCGTTTCGGCCTGCGGCTCGTCCGACGCGACTGTGTCCGTGGCGACGTCGCCGGTGACGACGCCAACGGTTGCCGCGAACACGACGAGTTCTACTGTGGCGGCGACCACCAGCTCGACGAAGCAGGCCTCGACGACCATCGTCACGATGTCGACGGTTGCTGCGACGACGACGATCGGGTCGACCGGCGAGGCAAACCTCGATGCCCTCGCCGAAGTGGGCGCAGGTGAGAAGCTCACGGTGAACTGGACTGGGCCAAGTAAGCAGGGCGACTACATCACGATCGTGGCAGCCGGGGCGGCCAAATGGACGAACGAGCCGTATTTCTACGCAACGCCTGGCGCCAGCCCTGGGTCGCTCGTGGCTCCGGTCAAGGACGGCGCGTATGCGTTGTGGTACGTCGACGGTGCCACCGACACGATCCTGGCGCGACGCGCCATCAGGGTCACGCCCTTCTCCGGTGCGTTGGGTGGCCCGGCCGAGGTGGAAGCGGGGTCCAGCTTCCTAGTGGGCTGGAACGGTCCCAATGGACCGGGGGACTACGTCACGATCGTGGCCGTCGGCACGGCCAAGTGGACCAACGAGAGCTACTTCTACACGAACAACGGAAATCCGGGCACGCTGGTCGCACCGATCGATGCCGGCGACTACGTGCTTTGGTATGTCACCGGTACAGATAGTGCGACCATGGCCAACCGGCCGGTCACGGTCACGCCCTACGCGGTCACGTTGGACGCACCCAAACAGGTGCAGCACGGCGCCCAGTTCCAGGTGGCCTGGACGGGACCGAATGGGCCGTCGGACTACATCACCATCGTGCCTGCAGGTTCGCCGCCGGATACCTACACCTCGTACGCGTACACGAACACCGGAAGTCCGGTCACGATCACTGCGCCCGACGCCCCCGGAAGCTACGAGGTCTGGTACGCGTCCGATCGGGTGAAAGGGATCGTCTTCGCGAAAATCAACATCACTGTCGGTTGACGTTCACGCCTCTGCGACCTCGAAGCGTGTCGACAGCTGTGCTGTGGAGTCGCCGCCGACCCAGACATCGAAGGTCGAGGAATCGGTCACCCAGTCTCGGACAGCCGCGTTCCAGTACCGCCGCTCGTGCGGCCCTACCGGGAACTCGAGCGTGCGGGATTCCCCTGCCGCGAGTGTGACCCGCGAGAAGGCCTTGAGCTCGCGTACCGGACGCGACGCGGAGCCATGGCGCTGGTGAATGTAGAGCTGGACGACTTCGTCGGCTTCCCGATCCGCCGTGTTGGTGACCTCCACCGACACGGTGACGGTCCCGCTCGTGGCGGTGGCAGGCTGATCGACTGCGAGGTTGGCGTACTCGAAACGGCTGTAACTCAAGCCGTACCCGAACGGGAACAGCGGCGTGCTGGCCTCGTCCCAATAGCGTCGCTCTTGGTTCTCGGGCTCATGCGAGCGAGTGTGTGCGTACACAATCGGCACCTGGCCCACTGTGCGCGGCCAGGTGAAGGGGAGCTTGCCACCGGGGGAGACATCACCGAACAGCAGGTTTGCCGCCGCCGCGCCGCCCCGTGTTCCGGGGTACCAGATGTCGAGGATCGCCGGCACGTGCTCAGCTGGCCAGCGCAGGTCCAGGGGGCGCCCGTTCATGACCAGCAACACAACTGGCGTACCGGTCTCGACAACGGCCCGCAGTAGTTCCAGCTGGCGTCCGGGCAGCTCCAACGACGACCGCGAGGCCGCCTCGCCGATCATGTTCTGCCACTCGCCGGCGACGAAGACTGCAACATCCGCTCCGCGCGCGAGGTCAACAGCTTGGTAGAACTCAGCGTCTTCGTCGAACCCCTCGGGATCGGATGGTTTGTTCCCTCCGAACATGTCGAACAGCGATGGAAACAGCCGTTGCACGACGCACACGCCTCGGGCGTGATCGACCCGCACCCCGTCTCCAGCTTTGGCGCGTATGCCTTCCAACACGGTGACCGTCTCGTCGAGGTCGAAGTCGAAGACCCATGGCCCGATGGTGTCGCGCTTGGAGTCGGCCAACGGCCCGATGACCGCGATCGAACTCAGGCTGCCGGCGTCGAGTGGTAACAGGTCTCCTTCATTGCGGAGGAGCACTGCGCATCGCTCGGCGGCAATGCGGGCCACGTCGCGGTGGGCTGGATCGGCAAGCACTTCGCGGGCGCGATTCTCGTCGACGTACGGTGCCTCGAAGAGGCCCATCCGAAACTTTGCTTCCAACACGCGCCGGACGCTGGCGTCCACCGCCTGCGCGCTGGCCGCACCTGACTCCAGCGCCTCGGGCAGGTGACGGTAGGCGGGATCCGAAATCGCCATCTCCATGTCCACTCCGGCGTTGACCGCGCGGGCCGCGGCATCGCCGAGATCACTCGCAAAGCCATGGGTAACGAGATTCCGTACTGCGTTGGCGTCGCTCACCACGAAGCCCTCGAACCCCCACGTATCGCGGAGCACCTCGGTGAACAGCCATCGATTGCCCGCCGCCGGAATTCCGTTGAGATCCATGTAGGCGGTCATCACGTTCCCGGCACCAGCCTCGACCGCCGCCTCGAACGGCGGGAAGTGCACGTTCCAAAGTTCAGAGTCGGAAAGGTTGACCTCGTCGTAGTCGCGCCCACCGAGCGCGCCCCCGTAACCGGCAAAGTGCTTCGGTCCGGCGATGATTCGGTCGGGTGCACCCAGCGCACCGCCCTGGAAGCCACGTACCTGGGCGACAGCCACGGCCGCGCCGAGGTACGGATCTTCACCGGCGCCCTCGATGATCCGACCCCAACGTGGATCGCGGGCATTGTCGACCATGGGCGCAAACGTCCAGCGGATGCCAACGGCGCGCGCCTCGCGGGCGGCGACCGACTGGCCACGCTCAATAGTCTCCGGATCCCAGGAGGCCGCCATCGCAATCGGCACCGGCAGAATCGTGCGGAGCCCGTGAACGACGTCGAAACCGAACAGCAGGGGGATGCCGAGGCGGTTACCTTCGACCGCGAGCCGTTGGAGACGGTTGATCTCGGTCGGATCGGTGACGAACAGCAGTGAACCCGCACCGCCCTCCTGCAGAGCCGACTCGACCATCCTTGGCTGCTCGTCGGGGTCGAAGTCTAGAACCGGGGCCGCACCCGCCGGCAAACGGAAGTAGAAGTATTGGGTGAGCTGCCCGGCTTTCTCGGCCGGTGTCATCTGGGCGATTAGCTCATCCACCTGCGACTGGATCGTCTCCATCCCATGCAACTTACAACGGAATGATGTGCGACCCGGATTGACGCCGATGGATCATCCACCCACGAGCTGTCGGATCAATCGAGCGCGAACAGGTGCCCTACGCGATTGACCTCGACGCTGCGTCGAAATGCGCTCGAAGCGTGAACGTGCAGCGGACCACCGGCGATCACGTTTCTTCGTGCAACCTCGCACAGAACGGCCAGCCCTTCGGAATCTACGAACCCTACGTCGGCGCAGTCGACGTAGACGTGTACATCCGGGCCGAATCTCTCGAACGCGGCACGCAGCAATGGGGCAGCGGCGGTATCAACCTCGCCATGCACCACCACAACCTCCACGCCGTCGATCTGAAACCCGTGAATCTTCGAACCACCGTCGACCAATGTCATTACTACCTCCGCCTCGCCAGACCGCCCACAGTGACAGCGCCCGCGCTATTCGTCAATGAGTCGATCGGCCCATAGATGAGAAGATTGGCAGGCTCGACCGTCGCTCACGCTCCGGCGGCGGCGTAACTGTCCGAGCAGAGGTAGGACCTGCCGGCGCCGGACCTTGCGTTCCAAGAAAGCGTTGCCTACGGTCGCGTTGATCCAATGTCGGCACATCGGCCGACTCCATCTAGGAGGTTTGATGAAAAGGAAACACCTTGCGGCCGGATTGGCCGTAGTCGTCTCGCTCGTTGCGTACACCCAACCGGTCCGGGCGGACTTGTTCGACCAGACGGCGGCGCGCGCGCGTTGCCTCAACGACTATCCGGGCGCGCCGACTGGGCCCGAGCCGCTGTCGCCATGCCAGTGGGACATGGCCGTCATCAAGACCGGTCCTGCGGCGTGGGCCAAGGCCACCGGTGCCGGCGTCAAGGTTGGCGTCATCGACGGTGGAATCGACTTCACCCATCCCGACCTGGCCGGAGCGATCGATGTCGGACTCTCCTGCTCGTTCATCTTCACTTCCACACCGACGGCTGATCCTGCCGAGATCGCCAACGGTGACTGCACGAAGAAATCGGCGGTACAGGATCTCCAGGGTCATGGCACTCACGTGGCCACCACGATCGCGGGCCGGGTCAACGGCATCGGGATCGCCGGGGTCGCACCGGAGGCGACCGTCGTCGGCCTGAAGGCATGCACCATCGCGGGCTTCTGCTTCGCTGACTCCGTTGCCGCCGCCCTGCGATACGCGGGTGACAAGAAGTTGGACGTCGTCAACCTCAGCCTGTTTGCCGATCCGTACCTGTACTTCTGCGCCAACGACGCCGGTCAACGGGCGATGTTGCTTGACCTGCAGAGTGCGGCGCGCTATGCCCAGCAGCGTGGGGTCGTGATCGTCGCCGCAGCAGGCAACGAGGCCCAGGACCTCGGGCATCCGACCGTGGACACGATCAGTCCCGACTGGCCACCGAACACCGAGATCGTGCGCACCGTGCGCAACAACTGCCGCGTCGCGCCGGCGGAGCTCCCCGGAGTCGTCACCGTATCGGCACTCGGCGTCAACACGCTTGCCATCTACTCGAACGTCGGAACACCAATCGACGTGGCAGCTCCGGGCGGCGACGCAACCCAAACTGCGGCAACGGTCTTCGGACGCGGGCGCATCCTCGCCGGCTGGTCGAGCACCGATGCCACGGGTACGTGGGAGGTATTGATCGGCCGGAACCGCGCTGTCGTCAGTGGCGGCGGGCGCTACGTGTGGATCAGCGGTACGTCCATGGCGTCACCGCATGCGGCAGGTGTGGCCGCGCTCATCCGCTCGAAGAACCCGACGATGTCGCAAGGCGCGGTCGCCGCACTCTTAAGGTCGTCTGCTACGTCGACACCATGCCCCGCAGCCTGGCCGGCGGCTGATCCCCGGCGGTGCACGGGCGGTTCGGGCAACACGTCGTTCTTCGGCGCGGGTACCGTCAACGCACTCGGAGCCGTGTCGCGGTAAGTGTCCAGGTTCGTTAGAGCAGTGGAAGAGCCGCCCGCAAGGGCGGCTCTTCGCTTTCGCTAGCGGATCTCGAAACGCCTGGCACCGGTGAACGCACCGGGGTTGCCGGCTGGATCGTTGGCCCGCACGCGCCACCACATTCGAGTAGTCGGCAGCGTGCTGATCGCCACGGTCGAGGCGGTCACGGTCTGTGTCACGAGTGGCGAGGCGAACGTGTCCTGGTCGTCGATCTGGATCGTGTAGGTCGCTGCGCCACTCACGTCGGACCAGTCGAAGGTGATCGTCTCGCCGGTCGAGAATCGCGCATCGGCGGCAGGACTGACGAGCGACGGAGCGGGGAGCGGGCCGGTACCCACAGGGTTGACGGTCACCGTCGCGGTCCTCGTGACTGCATCGGCAGCAGCTGTGATCGTCACGAGTGTCGAGGCGGTCACTGAGGTGGTCGTGGTCGTGAAGGTCACGCTGATCGAACCGGCGGGCACTGTCACGCTTGCGGGCACGTTGGCCGCTGCGGTGTTGGAACTGCTGAGGGTCACTGCCGTTCCGCCTGCTGGCGCGGCACCGCTGAGTGTGACTGTTCCTGTCGACGGGTTCCCGCCGGTGACGCTCGTCGGGTTGAGTGACACAGCTGACAGCGTCACCGGCACGACGGGGATGACCGTCAGAGCGGCCGTCCGGGTGGTCCCGCCCTGAGCGGCTGTGATCGTCACGAGTGTCGAAGCGGTCACGGAGGTGGTCGTGGTCGTGAAGGTCACGCTGATCGAACCGGCTGGAATTGTGACGCTTGCGGGCACGTTGGCCGCTGCCGTGTTGGAACTGCTGAGGGTCACCGCCGTACCTCCCGCGGGCGCTGCGCCGCTGAGTGTGACGGTTCCCGTCGACGGGTTGCCGCCAGTGACGCTCGTCGGGTTGAGCGACACGGCCGACAGCGTTACCGGGCCTGAGGGGTTCACCGTCAGGACGGACGTCCGAGTTACCCCGCCGCGGGTGGCCGTGATCGTCACGGACGTGGACACGCCTGGCGCAGTGGTTGTGATGGGGAACTGGACGCTCGATGATCCCACCGGGACGAAGACGCTGTCGGGAACCGAAGCGACGGAGGGATCGCTGCTCGACAAGATGACGCCCACGCAGCAGGCGGACACGTTGCTGCTGACCGTGACCGTTCCCGTCGAGGAGGTACCCCCACTCACGCTCGTCGGGTTGAGGGACAGCGATGACAGGCCTGGTCCGGGTGGCGGGGGATTCACATTGAGCGTGGTCTGTCTCGTCAAGCCGTCCGCCGTCGCTCGGATGATCGAGAATTGGCCCTGGGTCGGGTCCGACGCCGTTCCGACGGCGAAGTTCGCGCTCGTGGCACCCGCAGGGACCGTGACGCTTGCGGGCACCGTCGCCCATCGGGTGTCGCTGCTCGTGAGCGAGACCACCTTTCCCCCTGCAGGCGCGGGCCCGCCGAGCGTGACCGTTCCAGTTGAGCCAAAGGTGCCTATCGCAGGATTGGGGTTGAAGGAGAGGTCGCTGAGCGACGCCGGGGGCAGGACTTCGAGCGGCAGCGTCTTCATCGAGCTGCGGGTGGCCACGATCACAGCGGAACTCGACGTCGTGACGGGCTGGGTCGTGATCGTGAATGTGGCGCTTGTCGAGCCTTGCGGGATCGTCACGCTTCGCGGAACGGACGCAACGGACGGATTCGTGCTCGCCAGCATGACTATCGCCCCGTCCGGGCCAGGGATGAAGCCTGGAAGGAGCGCGACCGTGCCGACGACGGTCCCACCGCCCTGGACGGACGGGGCGCTGAGCGCGAACGACTGGAGCACGAGGAGGGGCTCGGCCGGAGACATCATGACTGTCGCGGCCTGCGTCGACCCGCCGTACTGGCCGATCACGGTAGGAACGACGACTCGACCGTCGGTTGTGTTCGCCGTGAAGGTCGCCGATGTAGCACCCGCCGGAACGGTGACGCTCGCCGGCACCGACAACCGATCGGGATACTGGCCCGTGAGGATCACCATCGCGCCGCCCGCTGGCGCCGCGATATAGAGCGTCACGGTACCCGTTATCGACTGGCTGCCGGCTACGAGTTCAGGGCTGAACGCGAGGCCCTTCAGCCCCGTGCCGGTCGCGGACGGCGCAGGAACCGGGGTGCCCGGCGGGGGGACCGGTGGCGCCGGCGACCCAGTCCTGGTCTGGACGCTGCGTCTGCTCGACAGCGGACCGGCGGTGGTGCCGTTGAACGCGCGCACCCGCCAGAACCAGTCGCGGACGCCGTTGAGTGTCGCGGCCTGTCGGTTCGTGGTGACGTTCGAGACCGTGATCTTGTTGGCGCTGTTGAAGCTTGTCGTCGTGTCGACCTCGAGCGTGTAGCTCGTCGCGCCTGCAACATGGTCCCAGGCGAAGATGACGCTGCCGGGCTGGTAGCGGCCGCCATTCGGTGGGCTCGTCAAGACCGGCGCTGTGAGCGCCGTGCTGGTTGTCTGCTGCACTCGGTACGTCCGCACCGCGGACCATGGACCGAGATTGCCCGCCGCGTCGAGCGCCTGTACTCGCCACGAGTACGTGCGGGTGAAACCGCAGCAGTAGAAGTACGACGCGAACGAGGTCGGTGACCACGGCTCGTACCACCCGTCGAGCTCGGCCTGGAAGTCGTTGCGGAACTCGGGGTTCGGGCTGACCTGAACGTGGTACGCCCTGATGCCGGAGGGATCGGCGACGTCCGACCAGTCGAGGGCGACGCGCACGCCGGTGGCGCTCGACATATCGAAAACCGCGCCGTCGTTCGGCCAGGCGATCGCCGGTGCGGGTGGAGGTGTCGTGTCGGCCGTCGGCATCGGGTCGAGCGAGAGTTTCGTCACGAAGATGTCGTCGGCGAGGGTGCCGGGCGAGTCCGTACCGCTCGGCTTGCCGTCGGCCGCGAACACAGTGTCGAAGGCCCCCGCCGTCACCGGGAAGTCCGTCGACATTGTGAGGCCGGCGACGATGACTGAGTTGCCTCCGGCGTCGACGACCTCGAGCGCGGCCTCGCCGGCCGTGGCCCCGAGAAGGGTCGAGTACAGGATCTGGCTTCCGTCCGCCGAGATCTTCGTGACGTACGCATCGCCGGCCGTAGCGGCTTCTGCTGTGCCATCCTCGGGAATGCGGTCGAAGGCACGCTCAGTCGTCGGCGGGTTGTTGACGTTGGTGCCCCCGACGATGATCGCCGTGCCCGCGGCATCGACGACGACGTCGTCTGCGGTCTGGTTGCCGGGCGCGCCGTAGAGGGTCGACCAGAGAACGCTGCCCCCGCCGCCCGCCGGGGTCCGGAAGCGGGTGACCCAGCCCATGGTGGTGTCGATCGGCGCGAAATGAGTTCGGAGCAGCGCGCCGGGAGTCGTCGGGAAGTCTCCCGATCTCGTGAATCCGCTTGCCGTGATGAGCGTCGGGTCACTGGGGTCGATCGCGATGCCGTTGCCGGCCTCGATGTACTCGTTGCCCCCGAGCAACGTTGAATAGCGCAGGTCGGCTGTGCCTGCGCCGTCGGGCTGCAAGCGCGCAACGAACGCTTCGCGGTCGCGGCTGCCAAGGGGGGCGGCCGTCGTGTCGAAGGCACCGGCGGTGGTGGGGAACAGCGCACCACTGTCCGGGACGAACGTCTGCCCAGTGAGGTTCACGGCTCCGTCGGGGCCGACGACCATGTCGTACACGGCTTCCTGGCCGTCGCCGCCGAGGAAGCTCGAATACGTGACCTGCCTCCCATCCGGGGTCAAGCGGGTGACGAAGACGTCACCGCCGCTCATCGTCCGGTCGTACGCGCCGGCAGTCGTCGGGAATCCGGTCGAACTCGTGAACCCAGCGACGATCGGGTTGCCGGCGGGGTCGTACCCGGCCCGGCTCACCAGGTCTTGGCCGGTCAGCGGGTCGCCGCCGAGGTACGTGGCGAGGAGCGGCCCGCCGCCGGTTGCATTGAACCGGATGACGTATCCGTCGTACTCGCCGAAGTCCAGCGGGAACGCCGGGTTACCCGGGGGAGTGGAGTCGAACGCGCCCGGTGTGGTCGGGAAGTCCTTCGAGTTCGTGTCGCCGACCACGAGCGCATTGCCACCCGCATCGACCGCAACGTCTTGGACCGTGTGAACGTTGGAACCTCCGAAGAAGGTGGCGTACTTGAGCGCATTCCCGGCGCCTGAGAGCCGGGCGACGAACACGGTGCCCGCGGCTCGCACGCCGCCGATCGGCGGGAACTCCGGCGAGCGCGTCCACCCGCCGATGATGACGTCGCCGGTGCCATCGTTCACGCGCGTCATGCCGCCGAGCGATTCGTCCCCGCTGCCCCCAAGGTATGTGGACCACTCGATACCCGGGTCGACAACGAGGGGAAGGGAGGTGTCGTGTCCCGTGACCTCGAAGCCGAAGCGGTTGTCGCCGAGCAGGCGGAATGCGCTCTGTAGCGGACGGCGATCGCCGCCGGGCAGCACGTCCCACGCGACGGGCGGGGCGTGCCGCAGCGGCCCGGAGTCTGTGAGCAGGACCAACGAGCCGTCGGCGCCGAGGGAGGCGGCGGAGGTCGAGTCGGCGTGGATCACGAACTGGTCGAGCGCGGCACCCGGCTTGACGAGGACGTCGTACTCGAGGTTCGTGTCCGCCTGGCGGACGCGCACGTCGATCCCGTTGTAGATGTCGTGATAGAGCACGGAGGAATAGCTCGGAACGTCGGTGTGCCAATTCGTGGGATCGTTACCGAGAACGAAGTTGTAGACGCCCGGGCGCTTCTCCTCGCCGGTCAGGCTCACGGAGGGGGCAGCACCTTCGAACGCGAGCCCGACGGGTTTGCCGCTACCAAGGTCGAGCTGGATTCCATCTCGTTCGAATGCGGCCGACGCCGTACGGTTGCGCGCCGCGAAGACGACGCTCGGGTCCCATTGACCGCGGTTCTCGACGAAATCGACCGGAAGGTCCGACAACGCAACCCCTGCTGCTGCAATCGGGGTTGGGGCGGACTGGCGCGCGCCGGGCCGCACTGCGGGCGTTCCGTCCCCGTATAGCGGCCCGATCATCGAGCCGATCACGAGTATCGACATCATCCGACGACAAGTGACCGCTCGGCTCATGTGAGTCCCTTCGGGATTTGCTGTGCGTATCGTCCCCTGAGGTCCTACATAAGGGTCGCGGCGAGGTCCCTCCCGCGTCAATCAGACAATGGTGCTAGTACCCTTTCCGTCAGCTTCATCAGCTCTGCGGCGCGCCGTAGAGCTCAGCTTCGATAGCAGCCTGGACTGGCGTGATGGTGGCATCCTCACAGCTGGTGAGCACGGCTGCGATGGCGAGCTCTTCGCCTTGTAGCTGGTGCAGGCTGTCGAGTGCAGGACCCGTGAGTGTTGTCGGATCTTGTCCCTGCACGACTGCCGCGAGCCGTTCCCTCAGGTCGTCTTCGACCTGGGTCGGATTGTCATATTGGTAGCCGTCGGCGCGCATGCAGTCGGACCATTTCTTGATGGCTGCGACCATCCGCGGGTCTTGTTCCAAGCGGACGTCGGCAGGATTGACATACGAGCCGCTGATCTCGGTGGGGGTGTAAGTCTGTTCAGCTGCGGAGCGGGTGCAACCACCGGTTTGTGAGAAATCTTCCTCTTCGAGCGCTCGGGTGTGGTTCCAGTCGGTCGACTCTCCCCAAAGAGTGCGCTTGAACGCGAGCTGGTCGGAGGCGGGCAGGCCGTTGATGTAGCTGGCGTTCTGCGGTCCCGCACCGAATGTGACGGTCGGTTTGCTGAACTGAGTCGTGATGCCGAGACCGAACTGCTTGATGAAGTCCTCGCTGGACACGCCTGGCGCGGTCTTGTCGCTGTCCATGGCTTGCTTGATGGTGACGAAGTCGAGGGCGACATACTGGAAGCCCGCATCGGTCATGCATTTCGCAATGAGGCTTTCCGTTTTCTCGATTCGGGCGGCGAGTTGGCCGCGTGACAATCCGAACTCCTCGGGCGCGGTGTTGGCCACGTCGCCGCCGGACGATGGAGAGCTTGAGCCACACGCGGCCGTCATTGCGCCGAGCACGATCGACGCGGTGAGCAGAGTCAGGCGAGCGAGGCCGCGGCTGAGTGCGGTTCTCATGGTTGTCGATCTCCTCTCTTCGTCAGTGAGTCGACTTTGACGATCGCACTTTCTCGCTGAACCTGTGCTGACTGCGATCGTGCGTAGTTCAGCTGAGAGTCAGGCGCGACGGTGTACAGATGTTCTGTCGCACGGCGGGAGCAGCACGCGACCAGAGGAGGTTCGATGGATCGTCGCAAGACCGCCGCCATCGTGATCGGTGTGGTGGTCACAGCGTCGGTAGCCGGCTTCGCTGCGGGCACGCAGATCACATCACCGGCAGAGATTGCCTTACGTACCGCTGCCCCGCACCCGTCGTTGATCCTGGCACCTGTTGAGGAACGGGTGCTCTCGACCGAAGTAGTCACCCGTGGCACGGGTCGATTCGGATCGCCACAGAAGCTGTCGGTGCCGGTGTCGGCGCTCAAACCGAGCGCCGGGCTCGTGGCCCAGTTGCCTGTGGCCGGGGGACAGCTGATCGAGGGAGATGTGGTGGCAAGCGGATCGGGTCGACCACTGTTCTTGCTGGTCGGCGCGCGACCGATGTCGCGTGATCTCGGACCGGGGTTGGGTGGGGATGACGTCCGCCAGTTGGAAGAAGCGTTGTCGCGACTGGGATTCGACCCGGGCCCGATCGACGGCGTGTACGACAACCTCACCGAGACTGGAGTCGACGCCTGGTATTCATCGAACGGATACTCGTCCTTCACGGCGACCGCGGATCAGCTCGCTGCGATTCGAGCGCGCGAGGCGGACCGGACAGTGGCCTCGTTCGACGTGACCGCGGCCAACGAAACAGTCACTGCCGCCGAAGCTGCACTCACAAGTGCCCAGACGGCATCGTCCACCGCGATCCGACGGGTGGAGACGACCAAGCGAGGAGCGGAGCGCGCCAAGCTGGAGGCGGAGGCAGCAAACAATCTCGCCAGGCAAGAGGTGGCCGCCAGACAGGCCGTCGTCGACGCACTCAACTCGGGCCGCGCGGCCACGCCGGCCACGCCCACTCAGATCCAATCCGCTCAAGCAGACCTCGCAGCATCACGCACGAATCAGGCTGCTGTGCTCGCCGCAGGGCAGCGCGCAGTGGCTGACGCCCAGACCGATCTCGATCAGGCTCCGGGCCGGCTCGACGCCGCCACCTCTGGTGGTGCCGCCGCGGACGCAGCTGCAACGGCTGACGTCGCCGCGAAACAAGCCGTGCTCGATCAGGTCGCGTCTGACCCGTCGGCGACACCCGCGCAGTTGGCAACTGCACGATCCGACCTCGCGACGGCGCAGGCGAATGCCGGCAACGTGCATGCCACGAGCCAGCGGGCAATCGTCGACGCACAGGCGTTCCTCGCCAACGCTCCTGTTGTTCTCGAGCAGGTCCGCCTGCGAGCCGCCGCAGACACCGATCTTGCACTCGCTGATATCGCAGCAAAGGCCGTCGCCCTTCAGAACCTGACGAACCCCCTACCGCCGACGACCGGCGAGATCGCAGCGGCAAACAGCGATCTGGCGATTGCAATCGCCAACAGCGAAACCATTCGCCTGGCCGGCGAGCGAGCGCTCGACGACGCGAGGACATCCGCAGCTGACGCCGCCGCAGAGGTGACCACCACAGCGTCGGCCGTCGGTGCCGCGCAGAGCTCCCTTACCAACGCCAAATCGGCGCTCACATCGCGATCCGACATCGAGGCACTCGCCACACGAGAAGCCGACCTCGCACATCGTAAGGCTGGTGTGCAGGTTCCTGCCGATGAAGTCGTGTTCGTCGCTGTCGGGCCCGTCCGGGTGTCGGCGGTGCTGGTCGTCATCGGTGATCCAGTCGCAGGGGCAGTCGCGACTGTCACCGACTCGGTGGTCCACGTCGACGCTGGTGTTGCACTCGCCGATGCCACGTTGATGGCACCGGGCATGGTGGTGCAGATCGACGAACCAGATCTGGGCATCGCCACGAAAGGAATAGTTGCGACAGTTGCCCCGGCCCCGGGGACCAATGGGGTGGATGGCTTCCACGTCTACGTGGCGATCGATGTCGCGGCTCCGCCGGGCAATCTTGTCGGCGCATCGGTGCGGTTGACCATCCCGGTCGAATCGAGCGGGACGTCGGTCCTCGCCGTGCCGGTCAGCGCATTGACGTTGGGCGCCGACGGCTCATCCCGTGTGCAACGCAGCGTCAACGGCGTCACCGACTTCGTGACCGTGGTCCCCGGGTTGTCTGCCGCCGGCTACGTCGGGATCACGGCACCCAATGGCCATCTCCAAAGAGGCGATCTCGTCGTCATCGGCACCGATCAACCAGCCGCTGGCGCGGGTGGGGCGGGTTCGACAATCCCAGGCGTGACGTCACCATCGAAAGCCGCCGTCACGACCGAAACCAGCGTCGTCCAGCCGGGTGGCACCGGTGGCTGACCACGTCGGCTGTGGCGTCCGCGAAGTCATCTCGCTGACGTCACTCGGCAAACGGTTCGATTCCGATCCGCCAGTCGACGCCCTCGTCGATGTGAACCTGACTGTCAGGGAAGGTGACTGGGTCGCCGTCGTCGGCCCGTCCGGGTCCGGCAAATCGACGCTGTTGAACATCGTCGGATGCCTCGACATCCAGACAGCAGGCTCCTATTGCTTCGACGGAATCGACGTTGCTGAACTGAGCGACAAACAACGCGCCGGTCTGCGCTGCCGGGGAATCGGCTTCGTTTTCCAGTCGTTCCATCTCCTTGGACATCGCACTGTCACCGAGAACGTCACGCTGGCCGACATCTACCGGAAGGCGTCGCGAGCCGATCGAAGAGAGAGGGCCGCGGCCGCCCTCGACAGGGTGGGGCTCGCGCACCGCGCCCAGTTCTTTCCCACCAAGCTTTCAGGCGGCGAACGTCAACGCGTCGCCATTGCCCGCGCACTCAACGGGTCCCCCCGGCTGCTGCTGTGTGACGAACCGACCGGCAACCTCGACTCGACGACGACCGCCTCTGTGCTCGACTTGTTCGCCGAGCTCAACCGGCACGGCATGACGATCGTGATGATCACCCACGAACACGAAGTCGCCGCCCGCGCCCACCGACAAGTACGCATCATCGACGGCGTGTTGACAGAGGCCGCCTGATGAGGCTCGGGTACCCCCGTAGTCGGCAGTCGGCCGATCCCGAGCTCGTTGTGCCGTCGGGGATGACCGTCCGCGATCTGCTCAACGAGGCAACCGCCGGCCTCTTCGCCCGACCCAGCCGCACCGTCCTCACCGTGTTCGGAACCGTCATCGGGCTCGCCTCTCTGGTGGCCACACTCGGGCTGTCGCGCACCGCCGGCAACCAGATCGTCGGGCGCTTCGACGAGTTGGCAGCAACCGAGATCATCGTCAGCCCCAAGCCGGCAGCGACCACCAACACGACCACCGAGGCGATGCCGTGGGATGCGCCGGCCCGACTTGGGCGACTCAATGGTGTGGCCGCGGCAGGCAACCTCAGTACGCTCGATGTCGGCGGTCGCCTCGTTGCCGCTTCCGCGGTCAGCGACCCGCAGAACCAAACTGCATTCAAGCTGACAATCAGCGCCGTGTCCCCCGGTCTGTTCCGCGCCGTGCGCGCCGTGCTGCGCACCGGTACGACCATCGATCCGATCCAGTCCACCCGAGGTGAACGCGTCGCCGTGCTCGGACCGAACGCGGCCACCCGGTTGGGGATCACTCGCGTCGATCAGCTGCCTGCGATCAGGATCGGCGATGACGTCTACCTGGTGATCGGCATCCTCGACAGCGTTGCCCGCCAACCCGACCTGCTTGGCGCGGTCATCATCCCGGAGGGCACCGCTCAGCGCTACTACCGATTGACCCACCCCGGCCTCGTCGTGGTCGAAACCAATATCGGCGCAGCGTCCTTGATCGCCAAACAGGTGCCGCTCGCCCTGCGACCCGACAACCCGCGCAGTCTCAAGATCGTCTCACCGCCCGAGCCCAAACGAGTCCGCGATGCCGTACAGAACGACCTCAACCTGCTGTTCCTCATTCTCGGCGGTGTCTCCCTGTTGGTCGGCGCGATCGGCATCGCCAACGTCACACTCGTCTCGGTCATCGAACGCACCGGCGAGATCGGACTGCGTCGAGCGCTCGGTGCCTCGCGCCGGCACGTGGCCCAACAATTCCTCCTCGAAAGCACCACGGTCGGCGTCGTGGGTGGTGTGCTCGGCGCCAGCCTGGGCATCCTCGTTGTTGTCGTCGTGAGTGCATACCAGCAATGGACCCCTGTGCTCGATCCGCTCGCACCGTTCCTCGCACCCTTGGTCGGCGGACTGACAGGACTGGTGGCGGGCACCTACCCGGCGCTCAGGGCGGCCCGTCTCCAGCCCGTGGAAGCATTGCGATCTGGGACATGACGCCGGAGTCCGCCGGTCGCTTTCTACGCGCGTGCGACGTGGAGCCTCGCGTGGGCGCTTACGACCCACGCCCTCCGGAGGACCGCGAGTTGCTGCGACAGATGAGTAGACTCCAATCCGACCAGAGGAATAAGCTCGGCGACGGTGCGATCGCCGCCGCGCAAGACCTCGAGGATGGTACCCTCCCGTGGTGGCCGAGCGCCTTGAACAGTTCCGCCTTGATCTCCGACAGCGGACGGCTCACCAACTCTTCGTCAGTCGCATGTTTCACGAACTGACAAACTTATTATCTATGGAGGAAATGGTCGCGGGGTCGGACGTAGCGGGGTGTCCGATCTCGGTGCCGTCCGGTCGGTAGGTGTGCCAGTGTCCATATTGATCGCGTGATGTTCGGTAGCCGCGTTGTTTCCATCGGTTGTGGCGGGCACAGGCGCTCGCTCCGTTATTGGGCCGCGTGGGACCGTGGCTGGCCCAGGGAGTGGAGTGGTCGGTTTGACAGCGCCCGGAGCGAAGACCGCATCCGGGCCAAATACACCATCGATCTCCGAGTAACACCGCGTCGCGAGCGCCACCGGTGAACAATCGTGATCGACGACCGAGATCGATGACCACCCCCGCCGTGTCGAGCACGACTCGACGAACATGTCCGCAGAGTGCGGCACTGAGCATGTCGGCCGGATCGAGTTGGTGACCGGTTGAGGTCTCGCAGCGACGGTGGTCGACCGATTCTGGGTCGAGCGGCGCGACCCCGGCGCCGGCAAGAGCAGCGAGGTGATGCTCGAAGGTCGCCTGGTCGACGAGCACGTTGACAAGCGGATCGAACCGGCCCGCCGAGCCTGAGGCAGCGGCAGCGGCGAACACCGCAAGAAGCGCGTCGAAGCGTCGCTGAGCGTTGCTGCGCTCGAGCAGCGCCGGCACCATCGCGGCACCATGGTCGGCGACACCCGCGTCCCAATCGGCATGGAACTCGGCATCGCAGAATCGGTCGAAAATCTCCTCGATCATTGCGCCGGCAACAACCCCTCCTCGCGCATCGACATACACGTGCTGACCAAGAATGCTGACATGCGCGTCACGACGGTCGTGAGCCTTCTGATGGGCGCCATGAGCACCATCGCTGTCAGCGAGCGCCTCCCAGCGCCTGACCACGACCGAGAACTCGTCAAACCACAGACTGGTCGCATGACCGAGCAACAGCGTCGCCGAATCCGTCAGCTGATCGCCACAGCGCGGGTTGGCGAACACACGAGCCAACAACCGTCCTTGCGACAAGCCCAGCGATCCCGAATGAGCGGCGATCCGAGTGGCCGGAACCGCATGCAACATGCGAGCGGATTGAACCACTGCCTTCGTCTCGCCGCCAGACCAATTGCACGCCGCCTTGACCCACCCCGAGACCGAAGCATGACCATCCTCGCCAAAGGCGGCCGTGCGCTCGGCAATTCCAACAGTCTCCGCTATCAACGCATCGACCCGCCGCCGGGCCACATCCAACTCGCGAAGAGTTTGCTCCAGCTCCCGCGCCCCAAGTCCCTCGAGATCAGCAACCTCGGGCAACTCGATCGAACGCATGATCGAAGTATGACAGGAGGGTGTTATACAGAACTGAGGCTGCTGATCTCGAAGTTCCGACGTTCAGCACCTCGGCATCTCATCCCTCCAGTTCGCTCATCAGCACGGCGCGCGCTCTGGCAAGATCGGACTTCACGGTTCCCTCCGGAACCTTGACCAGCGTTGCAACCTCGGCGATCGAACGATCTCCGGCGTAATAGAGCGTCACAACGAGTCGGGGACGTTGCGGCAGGCGGCGCACTGCTTGCCAGAACGCCATGAACTCGACACCCGGTCCTTCGGTGGAAGGCTCGACGTGCCGCTGACGGTCGAGGAAACGTGCCCTTGTTCGCCTACGTCTCCAGTGATCACGGCAGGCATGGGTGAGCACCCGAAGGCACCACGAGCCGGGCTTCTGGTAGAGCCGCACCCGATCCCAATTCACAAAGGCCTTGACCATCGTGTCCTGAACGAGGTCCTCGCCGTCGTGTCGAACGCCTGTCAACGCACGAGCGACCGCGACGAGACTCGGATACTCGCGCCGATAGAGGTCCTCGAAGCTCCCCCCGTTGTAGACGTAGGGCAGAAACGCGTCGTCGGACATACCTCGACTCTCCGGCGTGAGTATTGCATCCATCCCCTGGACACACGGACGAGCCACCCATTCGGTTGCAGGAATCCAGTCCAGCGGGAACTGCAAGAATTCTGCGGTGGTCCGGTTCGGTGAGGTCGAGGTCGATGTCCCTCGTCGCGAGCTTCGTCGTGCGGGGAAGATTGTTCACCTCGAACCGCAGGCGTTTGATCTCCTGGTCACCCTCGTGGAGAACCGCGACCGAGTGTTGTCGAAGATCGAGTTGCTCGACGGCGTATGGGGTCACCGTTTCGTCTCCGAGGCGAGCTTGACGACCCGTATCAAAGAGATTCGCCGGGCCGTCGGCGACGACGGCGCACAACAGCACACCATCAAGAATGTCCGCGGGCGCGGCTACCGCTTCGTGGCCGACTTGCAGGTGGCGAATCCGCGGGCGACCACCCGGGCACCCGTGGGTTTGATCGGGCGCGACGATGAGATCGCCGCGGTGGTTGCTGCTCTCGCTGATTGGCAGATCGTCACGCTGACGGGGCCCGGCGGGGTAGGCAAGTCGACACTTGCTCGTGCCGCGGCGGATCGGGCAGCAAGGTCCTATGCCGACGGTGTCCGTCTTGTGGAGCTGGCCACACTCGATGGCGGCGAGCAGGTCCTGCCCGACGTGGCCCGCGCTCTTGACATCGTGCTCGCCGGTAACCGGCCCGACAGCGCGGTCCGAGCGATTGCGGAGATCGACGTTCTGTTGCTGCTCGACAACTGTGAGCACGTGGTCGACGACGTCGCGGCGTTGCTCGATCAAGTGATGGCGATCGGTGGCGCACGGGTGCGCGTGCTCGCGACCAGTCAGGTGCGCCTCGGCCTCAGCGTCGAACAACTTTTCAACGTGCATCCACTCACCTCCGAGCAGGCAGTCGAGCTGTTCACGGTTCGTGCCCTAGCGGTCCGTCCTTCGTGGGATGTCGATCAGGCCACACCAAGCAGAGTCGCCACTCTCCTGGCCGGGCTCGATCACTTGCCCCTCACCATCGAGATGGCCGCCGCGCGGCTCGGTTCGATGACGTTCGACGAGCTCGAGCTCGCGATCGGCGAAGGGATGCCGATACCGGTGACTCATCGCTCCCCAGCCCGCCGTCACCGCTCGCTCGACTCGCTGGTGACGTGGTCGGCGGAACTGCTCGACGCGTCGCTGCGGCGCACATTGACCGAGTTCTCCGTCTTTGCCGGCGCAGTCGTCCCCGCGGATGCCGCCGCAGTGATTGCTCCCGACCGTCCGGCGGTGATCTTTGATCTCGCCTCATTGGCAGAGCGGTCGCTGCTCGTAGCTGAGATCGACGGGCCCACCACGCGGTACCGAATGCTCGCGACGGTTCGGGCCGTTGCCGGGCGTTGGTTGGACGAGTCGCTCGCATCCGACGCGGTGCGTCGACGCCACGCCGAGCACTTCGCTGATGTGACCCGGGTGGTCGATCGTCAGATCCGCTCACGCGATGAGGTCGAGGGTCGACGACTGCTCGACTCAATCGTTGCGGAGGTACGCGTCGCACACCGCTGGGCGCAGCGTCACGAGCCGGAGGTCGCCTCGAGAATGAGTGGCGCGTTGCACCTGGCCGCGTACTCGACTTTCTGGAGCGAACCGGCGGAATGGAGCCGCTCGCTCTTGGCACTGCACCCCGATGCACCCAGCGACACCCTCTATGGGGCTCGGCTCGTTGTCGCGGCGGCAGCGACGAATCGCGGTGACCTCGGTGAGGCCCGAGCCGCCGCGACCGCGGCGGTTGCAGCCCAAGACCCAACCGTTCGACTGACCGCGTTGGAGATTCTCTCCGATGTGGCGATCTACGCGGGACGCCTGTCCGATGCCGCGTTGGTGACCGAGCAGCTCAGAACACTTGGTGAAGAGCTGGGCGATGCCCACGCGGTGGCGATTGCTGCGGTGGACGCCGCGCTGGGACTGGCGTACGGCGGCGAAGCGGCCCAGGCTCTCGCGCGCCTCGACGGAGTCGACCTGGACGCTATGTCTCCGTCCGATCGCGGATGGATCATGTATGCACGCGGCGAGGCGCTGAGCGCAGGCGCAGGCCCGGGCGCAACTACGGCCTTCATCGCGGCCATCGAGCTGGCGCGCACGATCGGCAATCCGTTCGTGACATCGGTGGCGCGCATGTCACTGGCGGCCGAGTACGCCCGTGACGGACATTTCCGCCAAGCCCTCGACGCCTACGCCGCATGTCTCCACGAGTATGTCCGCCACGGCAACTTCGTTCACGCCATCACGACGCTTCGCAATCTCGTAGAGGTGTTGGTTGCCGTGGGCGATGACCATGCCGCCGCCATGCTCGCGGCAGCAACGTCGAGCGAACAGTTGCGGCCCAGCTACGGCCCAGAAGTGGTGCGGCTGTCGACCGTGGTCGCCGGCATCGAGCAGCGAGTCGGAGCAAGTTGTTTCAGCGAGTGGACCGACGAAGGCCGAGTGCTCGACCTTCCGGGAGCCGTGCAGATGGCTGCCGATCTGATCGATGGGTACCGGACATGATCCTCAGACAATCCTCAGGCGATCCACGAGCAGGCAACGTGAGTCCGTGGTGTGGTGGCACCATGAACATTCATCGTCAACCAACACCCTGGCCGACCACTGATACCGTCGTCGTCACCGACGCCGGGCTGGAGACGTGGCTGGTGTTCCACCATGGCGTCGACCTTCCGGCCTTTGCCGCTTATCCACTGGTGGCCACGACCGAAGGTCGAGCGTTGCTCGTCGAGTACTACGGGTACTACGCGGACATAGCCCGATCGATCGGTGCGGCAGTAGAGCTGGAGGCTCCGACGTGGCGCGCCAACCCCGACTGGGCGGCCACGCTGGGCCACGACCGCACGGTCCTGAAGAAGTTCATCTCGGACTGCGTGGATGTGGTGGCGGAGGTCCGCGCCGGCTGGACGGGGGATCAGCCGTTCCTGATCGGCGGCACGGTGGGTCCGCGTGGCGACGGGTACCGCATCGACTCGATGATGGACGCCGATGGTGCCGCGGACTACCACTCGTTCCAGATCGGGTGCATGGCGGAAGCCGGTGTTGACGTCGTGACGGCGCTGACAATGGGCTACACCGAGGAGGCGGTAGGGATCGCCCGCGCCGCTCGGGCGGCCGGTCTACCCGTCGTCGTGTCGTACACGGTGGAGACCGATGGCAAGCTCCCATCGGGCAAATCGCTACGCGAAGCGATCGAGGTCACGGACGCTGCGACGGCCGGATACCCCGTGCACTACATGATCAACTGCGCCCACCCGGCGCATTTCGACCACGTTCTCGACGGCACCGCACCATGGGCAGCCCGCATTGGAGGCCTGCGCGCCAACGCGTCCCAGCTGAGCCACTCCGAACTCGACGAGATGGTGGAGCTCGACGAGGGTGATGCTGACGACTTGGCGGCCAGGTATGTGCGGCTCCGCTCCGCTCTGCCAGGCCTCCAGGTGATCGGCGGCTGCTGTGGCACCGACCACCGGCACGTCGCCAAAATCGCGCACGCTTGGAAAGCCTCGGTACAGGTCTGAGTTTCGAGATCTGGACTTTGCGACTCACGCGCCGGCCCGGCAGGCTTGTGGGGCATGGATTGGCCCACGTGGGATCAGGCGGCGGTCGTAGCCGCGTTGTGTGGGCTGATTTGGCTTGTCCTGCGACGCATACGCCCCACGCGCGTACGAGTCGCGATGATGTCTGCGACGCTGGAGCTCGCTCTCGTGGCCTCGCTCTACTCCGTGTGGCGCCTTGCACGAGTACTGCCGCTGGCCCAACCCGAAGGTGCGATCGATCGTGCCCGCCAGATCGATCGATTGCAACACACTCTGCACATGCCGACTGAGTTGTCGTTGCAGCACTTCGTGCTGCGTTACGACTGGTTGGCGCGGTTCACGAATGCGTACTACGCGATCGTCCATGTACCGGCGCTGATCGTGTTCCTGGTGTGGTTGTTCGTTCGCCATAAGGACGTGTACCCGCGATGGCGCAATTCGCTGGCAATCCTCACGGCGTTCTGTGTCGTCATCCGATTTGTCCGCGTTGCGCCGCCACGGTTCCTGCCCGACCTCGGTTACATCGATCTCTCGACGCGTTACGGCATGTCGATCTACGGACCCGTCGGAACCGGCGTCTCGGATCAGTTCGCGGCCATGCCGTCGATCCATGTGGGGTGGGCGGCTCTCGTGTCGTTCGCCATCGTCGCCGTCAGCACCAGCCGCTGGCGTTGGCTGTTCCTCCTCCACTTCATCTTGACGATGCTGGTCGTGTCGGCCACCGGCAACCACTGGTGGATGGATGGGATCGTCGCCGTCGTGTTGCTTTCGATCGCACTAGCCATCGACACCGCGGTGCGCAGCGTCGCTCGGTCGCGAGAGCTCGCGCGGCGTGATCGTGAACCTGTCATCGATAGCACCGCCGCCGAGGATCCGATCGACTTCTTGTTGCCAAGCTCTCATACAACCCTCGAGCCAATGGAAGCAGAGTGACTCGTTCACTCGGAGTCGGGTTCCTCGGCGCTGGTCTTGTCACGCAAGCGATTCATCTTCCAACGTTGGCGAATCTGCCGGACCGCTTCCACGTCGCCAGCGTGATGGACGTCGACTCGACTGTCGCCGAGCGGGTCGCCAAACGCTGCGGGGCAACATCCACCACAGACCCGGACACGATCCTGCAGGATTCGAACGTCGACGTGGTCGTGGTGTGCAGCCCCAACGAGGTTCACGCCTCGCAGGTGATCGCCGCCTGCGCGGCCGGCAAGAGAGCTGTGCTGTGCGAGAAACCGCTCGCTGTCAGCCATGCCGAGGCGGAGCAGATCAGAGGCGCGGCGTCGACGTCGGGTACTCGAATAGTGGTCGGTGCGATGCACGTGTACGACCCGGCCTATCGCGCCGCACGTCGAGCATGGCTCGAGGAGAACGAGGCGTCGCTGTTCACACAATCGACCATCTTTCTGCCATCCAACGACCACTTCACCGACCAGGCCAGCGAGCCGGCATCGCCGCCGCCATCGTCGCCGATGTCTCCTGGCACGGATCCGGTACCGGACGCTGCCATGCTCCGAGGTGCCATTCTCGGCCTCGCCATCCACAACCTGCCGCTCGTCCGCCAGTTCCATCCACGTGTGGGCCGTGTCGTGTCGGCGCGGTTCATCAAACCCTTCGGCTACACGGTCGTCGTCACCGACGAAGCGCGCACCCTCGAACTTCTCGCGTACATGGAAGGGAGGTGGCCGCCCCATTGGGCGTTCCGGGCGGTGGGCGAGAACAGTGAGCTCCGAGCCGACTTTCCGCCGTCGTTCGTCCTGGCCGGTTCGTCGAAGGCCGAGGTGACAGGCGGGGGTTCTACGAGCGTGTTCGAGTTCGCCACCAACGGCTACCAATGTGAGTGGGAGTCGCTTCACGATGCAGCCACAGGCGAAGCGGAGCCGCTCGTGTTGCTCGACGATGTCGTCGACGACATCCGTTACGCGCTCGATCTCGCCGATCAGGTCGACCGGCTGGTCGGAGCGAAGATATGACGGCCTGCACCATCTCCATCGATCTCGCCGGACCCGACTCGGTCCTGCATCGCACAGTCCTGGCCAGTCTGCCGAACAGCTATCGGCTGGTGGACGGCGCGGCCGAAGTGGTGCTGGTGTCGGCGAGCGACGCAACCGCGACGGAACAGGCCGTCGATGGGGGAGCGCGTGCCGTGGTTCTCGATAGGCCGGGTCGGCTGTCCGTCGAGCAACTCGCTGGTCTCGAAGCCATTGCCGAGCAGCAGGGTTGCGCCCTGGTTCCCGCCCCCACGTATGCGCCTCGTCTCGCTGCGGCCCCGGACCTGCTCGACGGAGCAAAGATCGACCTCGCCGAGAGCACCATCACCTCGAGCGACAGCCTTCGATCCTCATTGGTCGAGCAGCTCGCGCTGTTGCGCCAGGTGCTCGGCGCGGTTGCGTCGATTGGCGTTCTGCATTCATCGGTGTCCACCTACACCGTGGAGGCATCGATGGCCGACCATCCTCGGTCGCAGGTTCTGCTGAACGGTTTGGCCTCGACGAGTGGCATCGAGGAAGCGTCGTTGCACGCGATCGGCCGCGACCGGCACCTGGCGGTGCGGATCGACGCGGGGCCGGTTGCCCGTCCGGCCGACATCAGTCTGTTCGACCGTGGCGGACGGCATTCACCGTGGCCGGTGCACCAGCATGGTCATCGCATCACGTTGAGGTTGCTACACGAGATGTTGATCGGAGGCGAGGGCGGCATCTCGTACTCGATCGACGATCTCCGTCACGATGTGCGCCTTGCCGATGCGCTGACGGACTGATGGCTAGTTCGACGTGGTGTTCTTGACAACGAGGACAGCGATGTCATCGGCAGGAGCTCGGTCGCCGATCAAGGTTTCGAGGATGAGATCGATCAGGCTCTCCGGCTCGTCGAGCCTGTGGGGAGAAGACAAGACACCGATCATCTCGGCAATGCCCGCGTCGAATGTTCGGTCACGTCGTTCGACCAGACCGTCGGTGTACATCACGACCTGTGCGCCGACTGCGAAGGGCAGCACGACTGGCTCATAGCGCGACGCCGCAACACCCAGCCACGCTCCATTCGCACCGTCTAGCAACGTGACTGTTCCCGATGGATCGATGAGCAGTGGCGGCGGGTGTCCGGCGGTCGCGTACGTAAGTGTCGAGCGCGACCTGTCGATGACGACGAGAGAGGCGGACGCGAGGATCCTCTCGCCGCGCCGGACCAACACCCTCGTCAGACGATCGAACACATCTGCCACGGGCACGCCGTCATCGAGAAGAGAGGTGATCAGGCCGCGGATGAGGGCCATGTCGGCGGCAGCCGAAAGCCCGTGTCCGACCACGTCGCCCACGATGAGGGCGAGGCTGCCATCTTCGAGGATGACGCCTTCGTACCAGTCGCCGCCGACCGAGGAGGACGCGCCCGCGGGGAGGTAGCGGGCTGCAGTCGTGAGCCCGTTCACTGTCGGCAGGTCAGTGAGGAGACGAAGGTGCAGTTGGCCGATGAGCTCGTGCTCCGCCGCGTAGATCTCGGCGCGCTCGACGATCTCCGCACACAACTCTGCGAGCGCGTGCAGCGCCTTTCCGAGATCCAGGTCGAATGAGGGGGCAACGGCCCAAGCGAAGCCGAGCGCTCCGATCGCAGTTCCATCACCGCGGATCAGCGGCAATGACACTGTCGCCTCGAACCCTGCAGCCGAGGTGTCGGCCCACATGTCGGGAAAGCGATCTGCATAGTCGTCGCGACCCGACAAAGTGACGACCTGGCCGCTTCGTATGGCAACGGCGACGGGGAAGTTGGTGTCGATGTCGAACTCGAGGTATCGACTGGCGATCGAAGCGTCGAGGACGTTGCTGTGGAAGAGTCGCACGGTGCGGCGGTCGGCACGGTCCAGCAGTGCGAAGTTCGAGTAGTCGGCGCCTATGCAGGATGCGGCGCGCAAGGCAACGAATTGCGCCATGTCGACACTGGAGATCTTCTGCGGCTGCCCGGCATGCAGGTGATCGGCCACGGGAGCGCCATCGGGGAACACCCCGCCCGTGGCGTCGGCGCGCGACTGATCTGGCACGCCGCGAACGGTACTTCAGCGAATGGAAAGGTCCGATATTTGGGACCTTGTGCCCTACGTCTCCGCGAAATTGGGCGCAGGATCTACTGCGTTGAGTTGCGGACCCCCCCGGCTCACATCACAAGGAGACAAATGACTAACAGGACCAAGAAGCTGGGCTATCTCGCGCTCGCCACCAGTTTGGCGATCGGGTTGACGATGAGCACGATGACGACCGCGGGTGCGGCGCCGCCATCCGTTGTCGTATACGACTCGATCGGGGCAACCGTGCCCGGAAACGTCCCCAGCCAGGCGTTCCAGGCGACCCAGACGAGCGAGTTCGGTGATCGTGTCGTCTTGGCGGCCGGCCCGCGCAACCTCACATCGGTCACAGTCCTGATGTCGAGTTGGGGCTGCGAAAGTGGAACCTGGAACGGCGGCGATTGCTTCACCAGTCCTGGCGCCACGTTCAGCCACCCGCTGACCTTGACGATCTACGCCCCGACGGCCGGTCCCGAAGTCGGGACATTGCTCGCCACGACGACACAGACCTTCCACATTCCTTTTCGCCCGAGCGCCAGTACTGTGTGCGGCGATGGTAGATGGTTGGACGGCACAACTTGCTACAACGGGTTCGCGACTCCAGTCACGTTCACGTTCGATGGTTCGGTCGTTTTGCCGGACGGCGTCGTCTGGGGCATCTCGTTCAACACCAGTGGCTACGGTGCAGTGCCGCTCGGATACAGCACCGAATGTGCCGGAACCACTCAGGGTTGCGGATATGACTCGTTGAATGTCGGTCTGTCGATGGCCGTGCCGGCGGTCGGCACCGATGTGGACCCGGTGGGCGTGTACTTGGACTCTCATACAGCGGGCGAATACTGCGATCACGGTCTCGGTGGCGTAGATACGTTCAGAAGTGACACAGGATGCTGGACCGGGTTCCGGCCGATGGCACGTATCACGACCAGCGCTGCAACTGTCGGCCCGCCGACCAACAAGGACCAATGCAAGAACGACGGTTGGAAGATCTTCAACAATCCTTCGTTCAAGAACCAGGGCGATTGCGTGTCGTACATAAACCACAACGGGAGCTGAAGCTTCCGGCCCAGAGTTACTAGGTGACGCAAAAGGGCGGCAGCCGCGAGGCTGCCGCTCTTTGCATTCTGAGCGCTGGTCACTCGCAGCCGATTCCGTCGCCGTCACGATCGAACTTTGTTTGCCACCCTGGATCTCCGGCGTGGATCGGTGCAGCACCGGCGGCACGCACCTCGGTGCAGTTCTGGTAGTAGACCGCGGTGGGCGGGGTTACGACGCGTACGACCGCTAGGGGGAGGACAGCGAGAGGAACGACAGCGACCGGAACGACAGCGACCGGCGCGGCGGCGCAAGCGTTGGTCGAGGGCGTGAGATCGTCAGCCGCAACGTATGCGTCTTGTCGCAGATGGACGCCGTAGCCATCGCGACCGTCGTATCGGGCGATGGCATGGCCACTCTCGATCATCTTCAGGTCCACGTCGACGCCGTTCGCCTCGACATATCGAAGAAGGCGACCGTACCTGTCGACATCGTCGCGGGCCCCGGGGACGAGTGTGATGCTCTGTCCGACGATCAGTTGGAAGAGCGCCGCCGACGATTCCTCGAATCCACACTGCCCTCGCTCGGGAGTGTCGATGCCGATCAGACGAACGGTGCTGCCATCGGACATGTTGATCGTGTCACCATCCACGACCTCAGCCGTCATGACCAGCGCAACTGTCGGCAGTACGGCTTGAACAACCGTTGTCGCAGGAATAGTGGTCTCTACGATCGTCGTCGACGGCGCAGTGGTGGTGCTGGTCGCGTCGGGCTTCGGACCCGCAGCAATCGCTTCGGCGATGCCGACGCCGGCCAGCGAGGCCAGAACGACGCCGACGGAAATGAGAAGTGATCGGTTTGGGGTCTGCACGACAGGCTGGTCGACTTCCGTAGTCCTACTGCGAGGTCTCGGCACCGGCTGTCTCAGCAAACGGAGACGACGCGTCCGCATCCCGCGTCACCCGACGCGTCATCGGCAGATCTGGAGAGAACTTTAGGGAAATCTCGAAAATAGTTTGAACGAGGGTACGGCTGGGCACAATTACCGCACCCTGTAACAAGGTAGAGCCCCGTTGCCGTTCTCGGCAGCGGGGTTCTTCGCGCTCCAGACAAACC
>JANMMQ010000384.1:0-3727 GCA_031373465.1 Ilumatobacteraceae bacterium
GATCGTCGAATATGTGAGCGTCTTGACAGTTCCTTGACAAAAGGTTGAGGAGTGCTTGGGGCTTAATTCAAAACCTTCCCTCATAATGTGACGTGTCCGTGACGATAACCAAGATGTCCGACGCGGGCGCGGCGAACCATATTCGGAGGGGTAACAGACATGAAACGACGTTTGCTAGGGGTAGCCACAGCAGTGCTGGGCACCGTGCTGATCGGCGGAGTCAGCGTGCCACATGTGGCCGCCGCCCCCGTGGCGACCACGGTGACGTTGCCGATCTTCGGTGCGACGTTGACGACCACCATCACGACAGGTCCCGGCGGGGCGCTGACGGATGTATCGGTCGACAATGCCAGCGCGGTCGCCACGAAGCTCACGCCCCGCAAGGTCGTGTTCGAGATTCCCAATCCCGACGCGGCCGGCGAGCCCGGCCGGGTCGTGGTCAAGTCCAAGCACGGTGGCCAGAGCGTCTCGGCTCGCGGCGGAACGCTGGCTGATGTTACCGGTGCCGGCTCGTGGAATGGCGATGTGTTCGGCACTGGCGTCGCCTCGAACGTCACATTCAGCATTGGTGGTACCGACGCGGCACCCGACATCACCCCACCCGTCGTAACCCCAGCAGCCGGACTCACCTTCGTGGTTAGTGCGGTCGATCATTCAACCGGTGACGGTGACGACGACGAGTCAGGTGCCTCGGCCCGCGTCTCGGTCAAGTTCACGACTGCTGCGGGTGATCAGTCACGTACGTTGAAGATCTCTGTCAAGGTCGAGACGAACGACGACGGCGACAGCTCCGCCAAGGTCAGCGTCTCGCTCGGCCGCATCAAGGGTGTCGCTATCGATGCAGCTCTTGCGGCCGGCCCGCACACCTGGACGGGTTTGCTCTGCGATGGGTCGACCGCGACGATCAACTACACAGTCGGCACCGACGGGTCCGTTTCGGCAGTCACCACGACTCCTGCGGCCGACGTCAAGCAAGAAGACGGCAAGCTCGACGTGCGGTTCTCGGACAACGAGCGAGTTCGCATCAAGGTCCGCGAAGAAGACGGCCTGATCAAGATCTCGGTCGACGAGAAGATCCGTTGCGATTCGCCGAACCCGACGACAAACGTGTCAACGTCGATCCCCGCAGACAACAACGGTGACGACAACGGTGACAACCATGATAAGCACCATGGTGGTGGCACCGGGAATGATGGATAACTACGGCAAAGCAGCCCGGCTCCTCTTCGGAGGGGCCGGGCTGCTGCTCGTTTTTGGCGGATGTTCGGATAGCAGCTCACCTGCAGTCGGATCGGCGATCTCGAACACCACCACATCGGTCGCCGGGGCCCTCCCATCGGTGGGTTCCAGCCCGGCTCCGACCACGGTCGCACCGGTCGCGGTCGGTGCCCCGACGTTGCCGCTCGATGGTGCCGCCCTCCTACAGCAGGCAGTCGCCGCTAGCTCTGCCGGCTACCACTTCAACCAGACCAACACTGTCGACGGCGTCGTCGCGTTGACGGTCGATGGTGACCGGTTGCCGGACGGCGCCCGTGTCGCGGTCAGCAACGCGTCCGGTCTGGTCTTCTACGTGATCACCCCGGATGGCACGTGGTTGATGCCCCAAAATGGCGAGTGGGAAGCCGACGACTCGGACCCACCGTCGGTCGATCCCATCGCCTCGCTGGGCGCCCCGACCTCGGTCTCCGTCGCCAGCAGTGATGGCACGACAGCGCAGCTGCTCGTCAACGTGCCGCTGAGCTCCATCGGGCTCGAGGGCGATGGCGATGCGCCCCTACAGGTGTCGATCGTCGGCGGTGCGCTGACCAGCATCATCTACAGCACCACCACCGCAGACGGCAAACCCGCGATAGCCACCACGGCTATCGGTGCCGTTGTGGACCCCAGCCCGGTCGTGCCGCCGATCTGACACCCTTGCTGGTGGGCCGCTAGCTGTCGAAGCCCAAGCCGAGTTTGTCTAGCGTTCTCAGCCATACGTTTCGTCTGCCCGTTCGGTCCTCGCGGTTCAACGACCATCTCGTCGTCTGGATGCCGACGAACCTGAACGGCTCCGGCGGGAACGGCAACGGCCGCTCCTTGACGAAGTCCGTTTGGGTTGCCCGAGACCGTTTGCCGTCGAGAAGGTCGAGCATGACCTCGCCCCCGAATCGACTGGAGGCGACACCGAGCCCGGTGTAGCCGAGGGCGTAGGCAACCCGGCCTTGCATCGCCTGGCCCCAGAAAACGCAGAAACGACTGCATGTGTCGATGGCGCCGCCCCACGCGTGGGTGAACTTGAGTCCTTCCAGCTGTGGGAACGTGTCGAAGAAGTGCTTGCTCAACTTGGCCCATGTCTCGGGCCGGCTCTCGAGCTCCGTGTTGATCCTGCCGCGCCAGTAGTAGATGGCGTCGTATCCGCCCCACAGGATGCGGTTGTCCTCGGTCAGACGGTAGTAGTGGAACTGGTTGGGGATGTCGCTGAGGCCCTGCCGGTTCGCCCACCCGACATCGGCGAGCTGCGAGTTCGACAACGGCTCGGTCACCATGCAGTAGTCGTACACCGGGGCGACGTAGTGGCTGATTCGCTTGAGCAGCGGCTTGAAGGCGTTCGTGGCGAGGGCTACCTTGCCCGCCCTGATCCGGCCCAGCGGGGTGGTGATCAGCACGCCGACACCATCCTTGTCGAGGGCGGTTGCTTTGGAGTCTTCGTAGATCCGCACACCGAGTGACATCGCCGCGCTCTTCAATCCCCACACCAGCCTGGCGGGGTCGACGATCGCGGCCCGGTCCTTGCGCCACAAGCCGCCGGTGTACGTGGCCGAGTTGACCTGCGCACGCATTGCCGGACCGTCCAGCCACTCGACCTTCTGGCCCAACGTTCGCAGCTGTTCGTAGTCCTCGTGCAGCTCGTCGAGGTAGCTCGGAGAATGCGACGTCGTGGCTACGTCGATGACACCGGGGCGTTCGTAATCGCAGTCGATCTTGTAGCGCTCGATCGCTGCCTCGATCTCGTTGAGGTTCTGCAGGCCCAGCTCCTCGAGCAGCGGTAGCTCTTGAGGGAACCGTTCCTGACCGTTGGCAACGCCGTGGGTCAGGCTCGACTCCATGAAGCCGCCATTGCGACCGCTGGCCGCAGAACCGATCTCATGCGCATCGATCAGCACCACGTCGCGCGATGGGTCTCGCTCCTTGGCGATGATCGCCGTCCACAGACCGGTGTATCCGCCGCCGACGATGCACAGGTCGCAGGTCTCGGTGCGAACCAGCGTTGGGTTGCTGTCGGGCTCGTCGGTGTCGTCGTACCAGTAGGGGTACGGGTCGGCATCGGCGATTGCGTCGAGGTGGAACTCGTCGATTAGTTCGTCGTCATCACGATTGTTGACGGCCATTTCGTCTCACCACCTGTCGGAGTGCGACGTTAGTGCGGGGCACGCTACGGTCGCGGACATGATCATTCACGTTGTTGCGTTCCGCTGGAAGCAGGGCATCCCGCCTGGCCATGTCGCCACAGTCAAGGCGGAACTTCTCGACTTCGTCTCGAGCCTGCCCGAGGTGAAGTCGTATCGTTGTGGCAGCGATGTGGGCGCCAGCGACATGCAGAACTTCGACTTCGGGATTGTTGCCGAGTTCGACAGCGTCGACGACTGGCGCGTGTACGACAAACACCCCAGACACGAAGAGATCCGTGCCGGCGTCGTACGTCCGTGGATCGAGTCGCGGGCCTCGGTGCAGTTCGAGAGCTAGCTAG
>JANMMQ010000423.1:0-12280 GCA_031373465.1 Ilumatobacteraceae bacterium
TTGCGGCATCGGGCAGCATGTGCGTCAGGAACTCGTCGATGCCGTCGCTGGCAAGGTTCGCCTCGATGGGCTTGGCCGACCCAGAAGCATCGGTCGCGTCCCATAGATGGACCGCCGTTTCCTGGGCCATGCGGCGAATCACGAATCCGGCCGTCTTGTCCTTCGACCACGTCCAGTTCGGCGTCGCCGGATCGGCTTTGCTGAGGACCTTCAAAACGTCTACCCGACCCTTGCGGTACATCTCGAGCAGCGCTTCGTCGCCGGGCCGCTCCGGTTCCGGGTACCCCTGCGGATCGGTGCGCTGCTCACCCACGATCGTTCGCCAGAAGTCGTGAACCTCGGCGAGATGCCACAACAGGTCGTCGACGGTCCAGCCAGGACATGAACGGACTGCAGCGTGCAGCCCGGCGGCCTCGCACGCATCGGCGAACGCTGCGGAATCACGGTCGAACGCGGCGATGAACTCCTCTGATTCCACTCTTGGATCGTGGCACACCGCGCTACCGTCGACATCATGAGCAGCGATGAGAAGGATTTGAGCGAACATGCCCGGATCGCCGACCGGGTCCTGGGCAGCATTGTTCAGGCCAAAGGCCCGGCGGCGTCGCCGGATGGGTCGGCGGTTGCGTTCGAGGTCGTTCGGGTCGACATGGCGAAGAACAAGAACCTCTCGCAGATCTGGCTGGCGGCGACCGACGGAGCGTCTGCCCCTCGAGCCGTCACGAATGGAGACCACGACAGCGCGCCGGCGTGGAGCCCTGATGGACGATCATTGGCATTCGCATCGAGGCGTGGTGCCAAGAAGGGTGAGGCGACACTGCACGTACTTCCCATCGACACACCGGGCGAGACGCGCACGATTGCGACGATGAAGGAAGGCATCGAGGAGGTGTCCTGGAGCCCAGACGGCCACTGGATCGCCTTCATCAGCCGTACTCCGCACGAGCGGTACGCCGCCGAGGACGAGAGCTGGCAGGCGCCGCGCAAGGTCGAGAGGTTCTTCAGCAAGCTGGACAACGAGGGCTGGATCTTCGATCGCCCGAGCCATCTGTATGTCGTCGCGGCCGACGGAACAAGCGCGCCCCGCAACCTGACACCCGGCGAGTTCGAGCACAGCTCGATCTCGTGGAAGCCCGACTCCAGCGGTCTGGTGCTCAGCGCGCAGCGCCACGACACATGGGACCTCGACTTTGCGGTCGCGCTGTACTCCGTCTCGCTGGACGGAGACATCGAGGCTCTGACGGGGCTCACGGGGTATTACAGCGCACCCACGGTGTCGCCTGACGGGTCACAGGTCGCATTCCTGGGCGCGGACGATTCGTCGACCTACACCCAGAACGTGCACGTCGGTGTCGTGCCGGCAGCCGGTGGTGAGCACCGCTGGCTGACCCGAGACCTCGATCGAACCTTCGAGACCACGGCCGGTGGGATGGCGCTGTCGTGGCTCGACGACTCGACGCTGATCGCTGCTGCTGAAGACCGCGGCGAGGCACACCTCTACCGCGTCACCCTGGATGGTTCGGCGCCGACTCAGATGACGAAGGGTCCCATTACAGTCAATTCGTTCGATGCCTCGGGCGGGACGATCCCATATGCGGCGGGAGCGGTCGACGCTGTCAGCGACATCTTCGTGCATGCCGACGGAAGCCCGCGACGGCTGACGTCGTTCGCCGACAACTACCGGTCGACGGCGAAACCCAACACCTGGGAGAAGTTCGCGGTTGCGTGCACCGACGGCAGTGGCGAAGTCGACGCGTGGATCATGCGTCCGGCCGACTTCGATCCGGCGAACAAGTATCCAGTTCTGCTCAACGTCCACGGCGGCCCGCACACCCAGTGCGGCGAGTCGTTCTTCGACGAGTCTCAGGTGCAGTCGGCAGCCGGGTTCGTGGTGCTCATGAGCAATCCCCGCGGCGGATCAGGTCGGGAGCAGTCGTGGGGCCAATCGATCCTCGGCCCGAAGCACCATGCAGTCAAGGGAACCGGTTGGGGAACGGTCGATGTCGAGGACGTGCTGGCAGTGCTCGAAACCGCGCTGGAGCGCTACCCGTTCTGCGACGCCGATCGCGTCGGGATGCTCGGCGGGAGCTACGGCGGGTACATGGCCACCTGGCTTGCCGGCCGCCACGGCGATCGGTTCAAGGCGATCTGCAGCGAGCGCGCCGTCAACAACATGGTGACCGAGGAGTACACCAGCGACATCGCCACGGTCTTCCGCGCCCAAGTCGGACCGAGCCCGATCGAAGACCCGGAGGAGTACGTCCGCATCTCGCCGATTCGGTTCGTGCGCGACATCAACGTCCCGCTGTTGATCATCCACAGCGAGCAGGACTATCGCTGCCCCATCAGTCAGGCCGAGGAACTGTTCGTCGCCATGCGTCTGCTCGGCAAGGACGTCACGTTCTACCGGTTCCCGGGAGAGGGGCACGAGTTGTCGCGCAGCGGATCACCAATCCACCGCCGTCAACGCGCCGAGATCATCCTCGACTTCTTCGCGGAGCACCTCGCTGGTTGATGACGCCCCTCATAACGAATCGGCGAGCCACGCGTCGATCAGCTTCCGGGCGATCGAGATCGGCGGCGGGATGGCCGGCAACTCGTCGCGACGAAACCATCTCGCGTCGACGATCTCTGTCGGATCGATGTCGATCTCGCCGGACTTCCACTTCGCCGTGAACCCGACCATCAGACTGTGGGGGAACGGCCAGGGCTGGCTGCCCCAATACCGGACGTCCTGCACCTCGATGCCCACCTCTTCGCGGACCTCGCGAACGACCGCTCCCTCCAACGACTCGCCTGGCTCGACGAAGCCGGCGAGGCAGCTGTAGAGCGGACTGCGGAACTGCACACCGCGGGCGAGCAGGGCCTGGTCATCTTTCGAGACCAGCGTGATCATCGCGGGCGCCAGTCGTGGGAACGCCAACAAGCCACACGACGGGCATCTCATCGCTCGCTCGCCGAGTTGCTGCGATGTGGGTGTACCGCATCGACCGCAGAAGCGGTGGGTTCGCGCCCACTCGACCAGCTGCACCGCCCTGCCGGCCACCATCCATTCGGTCTCACCGGCGGTGCCGAAGAACGAGTACAGATCGAGGGCGGCCCCGTCCGCAGGATCATGACCGTCCGGAACGTCGACGCCCCAACAGGCCTCGTCTCCGAGCATGCCGAGAAAGTGAGCCGACCACGCCTCATCGAGCAGCGATTCGGTCACCCACACCAGCGTTCCGACGACGTGGAAGTAACGATGCGCCGACGCGGCCGATGGCGCTAAATGCGATGGCGTGAAAACCGGCATGGGCGCCACCGTAGGCTGATGGTTTGGCATGCGGGGATACGGGCCCCTGTGACGACGACAGAACCGGGAGATCCAGATGGCGGGATGGATGAAGTTGGTATGCACGGCCCTTGTGCTGGCGACGCTGTCGACCGCGTGCGGCTCGTCGTCTGACTCGACGACATCGACCGCCTCGTCAGCGGTCCCCGCCGAAACAGCGCTGGCTTCAACCTCGGTCACGGAATCCACGTCGGCACCCACGTCTGTCGAGTCGACCACACCGCAGACGACGCCGAGTGAGCCCGCCTCGACCTCCTCCACTCCCGTAGCGCCTTCGACGACAGCCGACCCGAGACCGCTCAACGTTGCCGATCAGGCACTCGCTCTGGCGGGCACCTTGCAAGCCGGCGACTACTCGGCTGCATGGACCCAGTACGCCGCGGGCGAAGCGCGCAGCGTGGACCCCGAATCGTGCGCGTACCGGCCCGGCGGCGCCCTGACCTTGATCACCAATGGAGGCGGCCAGGCGGGCCCGACGATGCAACTCGGTCAGACCGGCGCTTTCACCAGTTCGTTCTCCCTTGCGTTTCCCGACGAAGCAGCGGCCATCGACTACATCAGCGTGGTCAACTCCGATGCCTGGGCCACGTGTCGGGCCCAGCAGTTCCAGCAGTTCCAGGCCGACAATGGCAGCGATTCCGTTGTGACCGTCGCGACCCGCGACGAGCCGAGCTTGCATCAGAACGGGTTCGAGAGCTACGCCCAGTTCAACGTGAGCGCCACGGATGGGACCGTGCAGCGATACATCCTCAGCAGCTTCTACCGGCTGGGACGCGAGGTCATCAACGAGAACGAGGAGTATGCCGGTCTCAGCGACGCCGACTTCAAGTTGTACACCGATGCCAACTACGCTGCCCTGACCGCGGCCTACAACCGAGTCAGCGCGTTGGCTTAGTCGAAGACGCCGATAGAACCCGGTAGATGCGCTCAACGCTCGTCTGCATAGCGGCGCTCACCACCGCCTGTGGTTCTGGTTCGCCGCCGCCAACTGCATCGACTGCGTCGACGACGTTGCGCGTCAACGCCACCATGCTCTCCGTCGTCGATGGCGACACCATCGACGTCAACATCGGCGGCCACCGCGAACGCGTTCGCCTGATCGGGATCGACACCCCCGAGACGAAGAAACCCAACACACCGGTCCAGTGCTTCGGTCCGGAAGCGACCAAGTTCACGAAGTCGTTGCTCCCGCCCGACGTACCTCTTCACCTGGAACGCGACGTGGTGGGCCGGGACGACTTCGAGCGGATGTTGGCTTACGTGTACCTGGCCGGGGATGGACGGTTCGTCAACCTGGCGATCATCCGCCAGGGGTACGCCCGCCCGCTCACAATCCCGCCGAACGTCGCCCACGCCGATGAGTTCGCCGCCGCCGCACGCGTTGCCCGAGCCGACAACATCGGTCTGTGGGGCGGGTGTACCGGGTAGCCTCCGTCGCTGATGGCCGCACTCGCCGAACGTCTCGGATACGACGAGCACGCCAAGCTGATCATCATCTCGTGCGACGACCTGGGCTCGTGCCACTCGGCAAACGTCGGGGTATACGGCGCGCTTCGAGATGGCGTGGCAACCTGCGCGTCGATCATGGTGCCGGCGCCGTGGGCCCGCGACGCCGCCTTGCGGTATCGGAACTCCGATGACATCGGCGTTCATCTGACCCTCAACTGCGAGTACGAGGCGTACCGGTTCGGCCCTATCACGCATGCACCGTCGCTGCTCAGTGGGGAGGCTGGTTTTCCCCGACACATCGCCGACCTCTGGGAACACGCCGATACGGAGGAGGTGCTGCGCGAGTGCCGCGCCCAGATCGAACGGGCGCTCGCATGGGACATCGACGTCACCCACCTCACGCCGCACCTCACGGCCATCACCCTGCGTCCCGAGTTCTTCGACATCTACCTCGAGCTCGCGGTCGAGTTCAGCTTGCCGATTCGCCTCCCCTCGACCATCACGGCCGACCAAGCCGGATTCCCGTTCCGCAACCTGGCCGCCGAGGAAGGTGTCGTCTTCCCCGATCACTTCAATCACGATTGGCGCGCCGGCAGCCGTGATCGCGTCTACGAGGAAGTGCGCACGTTGCAGCCGGGCGTCACCGAGATCCACGTGCAACCCGCCATCGACACTCTCGAGGTGCGGGCGTTGACCGACGCTGCAGCAGGCTGGATCGACGACTACGAGCTCGTCACCAGCGACGCCCACCTTCAACAGCTGCTTACCGACAGCGGCGCTGTGTTGATCGGCTACCGCCAGCTCAGGGACGCGATGCGAGCCGGCTGATCGCGGCAGTCGCCTCGCCATTGCGCAGCACCTCGAGCAGAGCGGCCGTCGATCCGGTCGACTTCAGCTTGCCCTGCATGTACGCCACTGTCGGATCGAGCGCTGCATCGGCCGCCGCTATCGTGACGACCACATCGGCTCCATCAGGTCCATCGACTGCCTCGTCGTTCTTGCCGAAGCCGACCCGGTATTGGATCGTCACGGCGAGACCGGTGCCCGAATTCCGGCGAACACATCGGTCTCCAACTCGCCCGGTGCCGGCGTGCCGACCAACGACCGAGCCAGGATCCAGTCTTCCCACGGATAGACGTCGGCGAGCTCTTCATCCGTCAAACCGAACCACCACGGCTCGGTCGGATCGACCTGCGTGGCGTGCGCCCGGAGGGCGCCGCTGCGGGCCCACATGAAGTTACGGACGTCGAGCCGTGTGGTGATGCGATCATCGTGGCCCGGCCGGTCGAGCCAATCCTGATCGAAAGGCGACTCGCCGCGCAGATCGATCATCGCCTGATGGACGGCGGTCAGGCGGGCTTTGGCCCACACCGAGTAGTACAGCTTCTGCGGTTGATACGGCTCACCGAGCTCCGCGTACCACGCAGGATCGCCGGCGCGTTCCCAGGCCAGCACCGAGATGTCGTGCACCTTGAGGTGGTCGGGATGCGGATAGCCACTCTGATCGTCGCCGTAGGTGATGATCACGTCGGCGCGCTGTGCACGTATCACTCCGACCAGACGGCCCGCAGCCTCGTCGAGTGGCGCCTGATGGAACGACTCGGGATGGTGGTTGGGATCGGTGTCGACCATCCCGGAGTCGCGATAGCCGAGCATGACGACCTCGTCGAAACCGATGATCTCGGCCGACCGGGCCAGCTCATCCGGACGAAGCTCGGCGAGGCGCTGCTTCTCCTCTTCGGCGGTCAATCCGTGGAATGGCTGGCCGGGTTCGCGCAAGGCAGGGTTCTGCAGATCGCCCTCTTCGCCACCGGTACAGCACACGAGCACGGTGTGCACTCCCTGGGCTTTGTACATCGCCATGGTCGGCGCGCCCTTCGATGCTTCGTCGTCGGGATGGGCATGGACGGTGAGCAGACAGAGCCGTTCCTTCACGGAAGTGAACGCTATCGAGCGCGGCCGCAACGTAGGCTCCACCGTCGTGCGCCGCCTTGTCGCAATCCCCATTTTGCTGGCGGCCCTTGCCCTGGTTGCCTCCGGTTGTCGTCGCGACGGCCGGGAGATGCGCCCAGCCCTTGCCACCCAGGACGGCAGCGTCAGCACGACCGCCGCCGCCACCGTGCCCACCACCGAGGACAACTTCTTCGACACCGTGGCTACCGATCCGGCGGCGGCGCCGGGCGGGCCGATCCAGGTCTCGACGACCAACGTGCTCGGCACTGCAGCACCTGTCGTTCAGACACTCATCGTGACAGCACCGTGGCGCAGCGGCGGGCCGATCGACCCGCGCTACACGTGCAAAGGCGCCAACGTCGCTCCCGCGCTGAGCTGGAGTCCTGCGCCGGAGGGTACGCAGGAGATCGCCATAACCATGATCGACCAGGACGCCAGCTTCGATCATTGGGCGATCTCGGGGATCGCCCCCGACGCCACTTCAATTGCCGAGAACTCAACGCCCCACGGGGCCGCGGTGGCTCTCAACGGGTCGGGTGCCGCTGGCTACGTCGGGCCATGCCCGCCCGCCAGCGCGACCCACACGTACCGCATCACCGTGCACTACCTGGATCACGCCTTGCTGCTGTCGTCGGGAGGCTCTGCCAAAGACATGCGCACGGCCATCGACGACTCAACCCTCGCCACCGCCCAGGTCAGCGGAACCTTCACCAGCGGGTAGGCGACAGCCGCGTCACGTCTCCCATCGAACGCGGATCCGGCCCTGGACATCTGGCAACGGGAACGACTGCGCCTCGAACGCGACCGCTTCGTGGGCCGCCGGTGAGAGAGGATGCCAAGTCTGGATCGTGACGACCGCTCCAGCCCGTCGCCACGTCCCGGCCACCTCTCCCTCGACCAGAACGGCACCCGGCCAGACCCGCGGTGTCCACAGCGCCCGGCGCTGGCCAGGATCGGGGACAAGCAGTTCCCGATCTGCTCCCTGGAGAAGGAAGTACGGGTCGCCGCTGGGGAGGAGCCGCGCAGACGCCACACCTCCTCCGACGGAAATGCGCAAAGCCTCCTCGTCCTCGGTCAGGATCCATGCATCGCCGACGGGCGTGCGGACCGGCGTCAGCGATCCCGCCAACGCGTCGAATGTGGCCCGACCGCGAGCTGACGCGATCCCAGCCCACTCGGCGAACGCCTCCGCAGTCACCGGTCCGAAGACGTGGAGGTACCGACGCGCGAGCTCGAGTCGAGCGGCGCCCGGATCGAGGGCCGGTGGCGGCACCGTCCAGATCGTCGGCTGTCGCGCGCCATCCCAACGCATCACCACTCGGCCCGTCGGCGCGGCGTAACGCAGCGCATTGGGGTGCTTGCCGAGTCCGCGTCCCGCCTCGCCGTACTTCATCCGGCGGCCGTCGAGGAACGCTTCGAGTCGGTCCGCCAGCTGCTCTGCATCACGGCGCGCGCAAGGATCGTCCGGCAGCCGCCCAACGGTGAACACCGCTCGGTCGCGTTCGGCGACGACGTACGCGCTGAACCGTGGCCCCCACAACTGCACCAGCGACAGGTCCTCCCAGCTGCCGGGCTCGGTCCCCTCGACACGAGCATGCATCGAGACGAGCGCGGCCCGCGGCATGCTGTCCTGCAGCCCGGCCCATGCCGCGGCTCTCAGCGAGTCCGGACCCGGCGGGAGCCGCTCGTCGAGGCGGCCTGCGCGTCGTCGAGACGCAAGGACCTGTGCACGGGTGAACTTGAGCCGACGCTGAAGCGTCATGTCGCTGAGAGGGCCCCTCGGTCCCACCAGTCGAGCACTCGGAGCGCGCGAAGCGTGTTCCACCGACTTGGCGCTCCGACGCCGCCCTCGAGCTCGAAGTGGACACGACCCGAATGGATGCGGTCCAGCAGCCACCGGCCGTCGGGCTGCCGCTTGGACCGCACGACCTCGACGGCCTCCGCCATCCGGGACTCCGGGTCCGCGCCTGAGCGGCGGAAGTAGTCGAGCGCGCGTAGCACGTCGTAGCGCCAGTAGTACGGGAACGCGAGGTCGAGAAATGCCGGATCGGCGACCTCACGTGTGCTCTTGCGGCGGAACAGGCTGCGCACGAGCAGATAGTCCTCCCCGCTGCAGCGAGCCTCTCGTACCACGGCGGGACCCCCGGTCGCGCGCTCGAACTCGAGCAGCCCGTCGAGCACGTCGATCGTCGTGTGGAACGACGAGCGCATTGATCCGTTCTCGGCCTCGCAGTTCCATCCGCCGTCGGCCAGGCGCTCGCCGAGGATCCGCTCGACGATCGCGGCGACGTCCACCCCGAAATAGGCGCCGGTCTCGATCGTCCGGCCATTGATGCACGGCTCGACCTCGCCGTCGAAGTACCGCTGACCGGCATGCTCCCAGCGCCCATGCTCGGCGACGAGCGGGATCACACGACGGGCCGCCTCACACGCCGGGTCCAGCCCGAAGATCTGAAGCGTCTGCAGGGTGTGCATCGTCGCCGTCCAGGGCTGCCCCGGTTCGCCGCCGGTGTAGGCCGCGGGAAAGCAGGCCCCGCCCTCCCACAATCCGTTGGCGCCCTGGAACGACAGGAGGCGGGCACCCCAGCCCTCGTGTGCCACGCGCGCTCGCTCGGCAGCGACCTCGTCGGGCGAGGCATCGGTCAGGTCGCGCAGCACCTGCCAGCGGATCGCGGGGTCGCCCTCGAGCAGCCAGTCGATCACCTCCATTCGCCGCAAGCTAGGAGCTGATGGCGAGGGCGTCGAGGTAGCCGGCAAACTTTTCGACAGCGGCGTGACGCCTGGTGGGTATGTGTTCCATCGGCGGGTCTGACGCCCGGTAGTTCTTGAGCACCTGCCGGGCGATTGTCACCTTGTGCACTTCGTCCGGGCCGTCGTAGATCCTGGCCGCCCTTGCCGCGCGGTACATGGATTCGAGCGGGAGGTCGGTCGTATAGCCAAGCGATCCGTGGATCTGGATGGCCCTGTCGATCACGTTGTACATGACCCGCGCTCCCCAGAACTTGATCACTGCGATCTCGATCCTGGCGTCGCTGTAATGCTTCCCTGCCGCGTGCAACTGATCCATCTTCCACGCCGCCTGAAGTGTCAGGAGGCGCGCCGCGTTCATCTCGGCGTAGCTCTCGGCGATCCAGTCCTGGACCATCTGCTTCTCGGCAAGCAGCGAGCCGTGGGTGTAGCGCGTCAACGCCCGCTCGCACAGCATGTCGAACGCTCGCCGGCTCTGGCCGAGCCACCTCATCGCGTGATGGATGCGGCCGGGGCCGAGCCGCTTCTGGGCCAGCGCGAAACCTTGGCCGATCCCGTCCTCACCGCCGACAACGTTCTCGAATGGCACGCGCACATCGTTGTAGAGAATCTCGGCGTGGCCGCCGGGCTCGCCCGTGCGATGATCGGGTTCGCCCATCGTCGGCACGTCGCGCACGATGTTCACGCCAGGTGTGTTGGTCGGAACGATGATCATCGAATAGTTCTTGTACGGCTTCTCGTAGTCGCCGGTCTTGACCATCACGATCAAGAAGTCGCTGATCGAGGCGTTGGACGAGAACCACTTGTGCCCGTTGATCACCCACTCGCCTCCGTCGCGGACGGCGGACGTGATCAACAACGTCGGGTCGGCACCTGCGCCAGGTTCAGTCATCGAGAAGCTGCTGCGCACCTTGCCATCCAAGAGCGGCTGCATCCACTGTTCGCGCTGCGCGTCGGTTCCACCAACGGCGATCAGTTCGGCGTTTCCGCTGTCGGGTGCGTTGTTGCCGAACACGCTGGGGGCGTACGCGCACTGCCCCAGGATCTCGTGCATCAGGCCGAGCTTGACCTGTCCGAAGCCCTGGCCGCCCATGTCCGGAGGGAGGTGCGCCGCCCACAGGCCCTGACGACGTACCTCGTCCTTCAACGGATCGGTGATCTGACGAAAGACAGCCCGACCCGCCGGTGTTCGCCAGCGTTCGGACAGTGTCTCCAACGGGATGATCTCGTCGCGAACGAAATCGCGCATCCACGCCAGCTTGGCCTCGAACTCGGGCTCGGTCTCGAAATCCCACGCCATCGCGCACCCCTATCGTCGCTGCAAGGCGAACAAGCCTCTGACAAGCCGACCGTACACTGCTCGGCGTGCACGACCGGCTGTCGAACGTCATCAGCATCGTGGTGCTCGCCCTCGTCGGTCTTCGCCTCCTCCAAGCGGTCAAGTTGTCGCGTTCGACCCGCGGGCGCTCACTGAGCCGACAGATCTGGAGGCGACTTCGCTGGCGGCACTTCTGGCCGGTCCCGTTCGTCCTCGCCGGCGTGTTGCTCGTGGCCGTACCGCTGTTGCTGATACCGCCTCTGCGTTGGGGGTGGTGGTCGGCCCTCGGTGGCGGCGGCAATCCCGTCTTCGGCGAGAGCGACACGACGAAGGGCACCGTGTGGGCATGGCTGATCCCCCTCGTGTTCATGGCACTCGTGGTGACCGCGCTCCCGCTCTTCGCCAACGCGGAAGAGCGGATGTTCCGCTCCGGCGCGGAGCGTTGGAGCACCCGCAAGCGAGCGCTGAAGGTCGTGCAGTTCGGTCTGATCCACGCAGTGATCGGCATCCCGATCGGCGTCGCGTTGGCGTTGTCGGTAGGCGGCGCGTACTTCATGTCTGTCTACCTTCGCTCGTACGCCCTCACCGGAAGTGCCAACGAGGCGACGCTCGAATCGACTCGCGCCCACACTGCGTACAACACGCTGATCATCGTGGTGGTAGCGCTGGCCGTAGCCATCGACGCCGTCGCCTCACGATGACCAGTCGATACCCTGATACATAATGTCGCTGCCTCCGCCGCCTGCTGTTGCCCACTGCTACCGCCACCCTGACCGCGAGACAGGGCGCAGTTGTACACGATGTGGCAAGTCGGCGTGCGGCGATTGTCTGGTGCAGGTGTCGATCGGCTCGCAGTGCCTCGACTGCATCAAGGCAGCACGCCCCGACGTGAAGACCCGCGCCAAGTTCTGGAACGCCCGTCAGCCGACGCTGGTGACCTACACCTTGATCGCGATCAACGTCGCCGTTTACCTCTGGACTGTCAACGCCGATCGGAAGTTCGACTTCGGCCGGATCCCGCACGGCGACTACACCCTTGCCCTCGCCAAGACATTCATCCAGGACGGCCAGTACTACCGCCTGATCTCGTCCGGGTTCTTGCATTACGGCATCTTCCACATCGGCATGAACATGCTGTTGCTGTTCCAACTCGGGCAACTGCTCGAGCCGGCAATCGGTCGTGTTCGCTTCGCGCTGCTCTACTTCGCCAGTCTCCTCGCCGGCTCGCTCGGCGCGCTCATATTGCAACCGAACGGCCTGACCGGGGGCGCTTCTGGAGCTGTCTTCGGATTGATGGCCGCAGCGGCAATCGGTCTGCATCGGCGGGGCGTCAACGTCTTCAAGACCGGCATCGGCACGATCCTGATCCTCAACCTGGTGATCACCTTTACGATCCCGGGAATCTCCGTCGGCGGTCACCTTGGTGGCGCGATCGCGGGTGCGATCTGCGGCTTCGTCATCCTGGCCCCACGCCACGC
>JANMMQ010000429.1:0-1923 GCA_031373465.1 Ilumatobacteraceae bacterium
TCCCGGCCGACTCGCGTGCGGCCGCGGGCGGTTCCCTCCAGGCTTCCTCCATCACCGAGGAGCGCTTGTCACAAGTGCGATCACTCAATGAGATCGCCGAACGCCGCAGCCAATCGCTCGCTGAGCTGGCGCTGGTGTGGGCGCTTCGGGACCCGCGGATGACTTCAGTGGTGATCGGCGCTAGCAGCGTGAGGCAGCTCGACGACAACGTCGCGGCGCTGCGCAACATGTCCCTCTCGTCCGCTGAACTGGCCGAGATCGAAAAGTATGCAATCGATGCCGACATCAACCTGTGGAAGCGCTCGAGCGATGACTAACCAGCAACCGACCGGACCGGAACTCCCCACGACCTCGCGACAGATCCGCTCCCTCGTAACACCCGATGGGATGTTGGAGCTGTCGATCACGACAGTCGACATGCCGCAACCGCAGCCACACGAGGTCCTCGTGCGGATCGAGGCGGCGCCGATCAACCCGTCCGACCTCGGGTTGCTCCTTGCCACCGCCGATCTCGAGTCCCTGACGGCGTCGGGTACCGCCGACAATCCGGTCGTGACCGCCACGATCCCACCGCAGACCCTGCGCGGCCTGGCCGGGCGCAGTGGTCAGTCGATGCCCGTGGGAAACGAGGGCGCCGGCGTGGTCGTCGCCGCTGGGTCGTCCGATGAGGCACAGGCGCTGATGGGTCGCACGGTCGCCATCATCGGTGGTGCGACGTACTCGGAGTACCGGTGCGTTCCGGCGGCGCTATGCCTCGCCCTTCCCGAAGGAACGGATCCAGCGCAAGGCGCATCGTGTTTCGTCAATCCCCTCACCGCCCTCGGGATGGTCGAGACGATGAAGATGGAGGGCCACACCGGTCTTGTGCACACCGCGGCTGCGTCGAACCTCGGCCAGATGCTGCAGCGCATCTGCCTCGCGGACGGGGTGCCGCTCGTCAACATCGTTCGCAAGACCGAGCAGGAAGAACTGCTCCGTGGAATCGGCGCAACACACGTCTGCAACTCGAGCTCACCGACGTTCATGGAAAATCTGACCAGTGCGCTCGTCGAGACCGGCGCCACGTTGGCCTTCGATGCGATCGGCGGCGGTCGTCAGGCGGGCCAGATCCTGGCGTGCATGGAAGCTGCAGCGAACGCGACTGCAACCGAATACAGCAGATACGGATCCACGGTGCACAAGCAGGTGTACATCTACGGCGGTCTCGACCGCGGCCCGACGGAGTTCAACCGCAACTTCGGCATGGCCTGGGGGATCGGCGGCTGGTTGCTGACTCCATTTCTCGGCAAGCTCGGCCTCGAGGGCATGCTGCGGTTACGGGCACGGGTGGTTGACGAGCTCACCACCACGTTCGCAAGTCACTACACCGACGAGGTCTCCCTGACCGACGCGCTCCGTCTCGACGCGATCAAGGCGTATGCCCGTCAGGCCACGGGCCAGAAGTTCCTGATCCGCCCGACTCGCTGAGGCATCGCCGATCTCATGCGGCCGCTGCGTGTAGATCGCGCAGCAGCGCAACCTCGGCAAGGTGTGGATGAGCTCACGATTCGTCCAGCGGACGATCCCGATGAAAGGGATCTCCGGATCCAGTCCATAGGGGTAGGTGCCGGGACGTCAAGTTGCTCGTCGGTCATCTGCTCGACCGACGCAGCCCATCGATCGACCCAATCCCACAAGCACTTCATGGCGACGTCGGGATCGGGGCTGAAGTCGATCATCGACTTCGCTTCCTGGCGACGCTCCCCGAACGTCCACTCCCACCTGCCGGCGAAACCAGATGTCAAGTGTCCGATCCGTCAGGCGATGGTCGTCAATGGTCCAGCGGCGAAAGTGCGAATCTCCACGAGCTGGTCGCCGTCAGCTTTCGGCGACCTTCTTCAGCCCTTGAAGTGTCGAGGCCCAGTTCTTCTCGTAGTCCTCGCG
>JANMMQ010000527.1:0-4132 GCA_031373465.1 Ilumatobacteraceae bacterium
ATCCGACCTCGCGCGTCCCATCGCATGTGATCGATCCGAGACGCCCGCAGGTCGACAGGAAGTTGTTGGTCGGCTCGATGATGCAGAGCTCGTTGCCCTCGGGGTCGGCGAGCACGACATGTTCGTCCTCTGGGCCCTGACCGATGTCGATGTGTCGGCCACCCAGCTCGATCAATCGCTCGACCGCTTCCGTCTGGTCGTCGAGGGATGCGGTCGTCAGGTCGAGGTGGAGCCGGTTCGCCCATGCCCCCTTCGGCTCCGGGACCCGCCCGAAATCGATCTGGAACCTCGTGCCATCGGTCGGCACGAGACTGACCACGTCAGCGGTCTCGTCGCCGACATCCCAGCGCAGCGCCTCGGCCCAGAAGCGCGCGAGCCGGAGCGGATCGTTCGCATCGAAACAGAGAGCAACGAGCTGAGAAATCATTTTGGCCACCGTAGTGAGCCGGTGTCGTTCGAAGGTCACGACTTTCGACAATCCATCACCCGGACTCCGTCCACATCATGGCGTGAAGAGACGGACCTCGCTGTCGGCCATCTTCGCTCTGAGCTCTGCGCTGGGCTCACCGAGAGCCAGGTTCCCGCTCCGCGCCGCGTCTGATGGGACGTCGCGTAGATACGGGGTTCTTGGAGCGAGCGCAGTCGCATCGCACCGTGCACGCGACGATCACAACTTCTGAAGGGTCGTCGCGTTCAGCTCTTGGGCAAAGGTCGACCAGTCCGTCGTAGGAGCAACCGCGACCACAATGACCACCCTTCCGTCGACATCGGCAGCAACGATCCGCAGCGTGGTCCCTGCCGTTCCTTGAAGCCGCCGATTTGGACTTCCCACCAGCGCCGGCGAGAGCACCACCGGCGCGCACTCCGTGACAACCTGGCCCTCGGCTTCCAGTGCGGTAGCACCGAGCAGCGTCGTCGTCTTCGTCGGGCCGAAGTCGACTGAACCTGCGGGACAGAACCTCGCGATCGCATCGCTCGCCGTGTTGATCCCGTCGATGGCGCGCTCGGTGATCGCCAGCTGGGTGGAACCACCATCACCCCGACCTAGAACTACGCCAGCCGCACCGGAGTTGAGGAGCTGCCACTCCCCGATCGTCGTGATCGAGTATCGCATCTCCCCTCCAACAGGCCCGTACGTACCGGGAGGGATGACGCCTGGAGGAATCGGAGGAATCGTTGGACCCGCTGTCGACGCGCCGATAGCCCCGCCGAAGACCGACCGGGCCGGGTCCATGCAGTTCACCGGCAGGTCACCACATTCGAGCACCAGTTGACCGGCTCCGTCGAAGATCGCTGAGACTGCGTGGTCCGGCGTGCCACTGGAAACGACAACCGCCACGCCGACGACCGCTGTTCCCGCGGACACCTGACGCAACACGGTCGCAACCGAATCCGACGGCACTCTGATCGTGCTGACCGAACCCGGGTCCTTGTAATCGTACGGCCGGTCGGCGGTCACGGCGTTCGGTGGCTGTGCGACATCGTTGCTGCCGCGAACGATCGCGGGGTCGCAACCAGATGTGTTCACGACGCACTGCGTCACGTCCGAGCTCAAGAAGATCTGTACATAGGCGGAGCTCAGCTGAACCGGTGCGCCAGAGGTGCTGACCTTCAGGCTGACACGCGGCGACAGCAAGATGTCGGACTCGCCGGTGACCCCGGTCTCGTCGGACTCGAGCGCCTGTGCCAACACGATGTCGGCATCGAAATGGACCGAGGAGCTATCAGCGATGGTGAGGTCCCCGGACAGATGTTTGGAGAATCCGGCGTTGGGCTCGCTTCCGTTCGGTGCGTCTACGCGACGGTCTGGGTCCCTCCGCACGAGCACGGGAATGGTCACAAGCACCGCGGCTATTGCGGCCGCAGCTGAGACCGTCAACCACCGATGCCCTCGACGACCGCTCTTGAGGGCCTGACCTCCGGTCCGGCGGACAACGGCGATCTCCAGCGGATCGTGTTGGCTCTGGGAGCCCGCCTCGGCGTGACGCGACAACTCGATCAGCGCTCTGCGACGCAAGTCCGCAACGAAGCCGGGATCGGGCTCGACGTCGAACCCTGAAAACGCAGTGGCGATCGGATCACGCATCACGGGACTCCTGTAGGTTCTCCTCGAGTGATGCTCGAGCTCGCACGATCATCGATTGGGTCGCGCTCAGGCTTCGCCCGATGAGCTTGGCCACTTCGGCGACGGGGAGGTCGTCGATGTATCGAAGCACGAGGATCACACGGTGCATCGGCGGCAGGTCGCGAAGCATCTGCATGCTCTCGGCGACGGTCAGATCCTGCAAGTCGATAGCCGGCTCGTCACGTGCGCCGGCGTTCCAGACCATGACGAGCTTGCGCTGTTCACGTGATTGACGACGGTAGTGATCAATGAGCTTGTGCCGCGCGACGCCGATGATCCAAGGCATGGTGAACGCATCAGGCTGGCCGCCATTGAATGCTCGCACCGAGGCCATGAAGGTCTCCTGCGTCAAGTCCTCAGTCAGAGCCCGATCGCCGGCGGTGGCCCTGTGGAAGTACCGAAACACATCGCCGACGGCGATGTCATAGAACGCGACGAACCGAGCTTCAACGCCGAGCTCAACCGGTTCAGCGTCAGGCCTCACAACTGCTTCATCGCTGCGTGATCCGGGAATCGGTCGCGAACGGACAATCGTTCACGCGCGACGCGACAGATTCTCTTGGGTTCGAAACGATGGGCACATCATGAAGCAACGTAAGACCGACGCCAAGCTCGTTCTGATCGCCATTGCCGTGCTGCTCGTCGGCTGTTCGTCGTCGGGTGCAACCGACACGTCTGCCGCGGCGCCGACGACCATCGTCGTCGTGACCAGCATTGTCGCGACCACCAGCCCGGCGATCACAGTCGCGACGGTCGCGCCGGCCACCTCGCTCTCACTGACCGCCGGGCTGCCACTGGGCATCCCGGGCGACCTACCGAACGGCGTTTACCGGGTCGAGACCACCGACGCCGACCTCGAGGCCGTCAACGTGCCACAGGACTCCTGGGCAGAGGGTCACGGCACGTACACCTGGACGCTGCAGGATGGCTCATGGAGCGTCCTCCAGACGGCATCCAACCCCATCCAGAACCCGACGGCGGAAGGGGTGTACGTCGTCGAAGGCGACCACGTCACGTTCCTCATCGCGAACGACTTCGGGCCACAAGAGTTCACGTGGTCTGTGGATGCCGATCGAAGCCTCGTACTCACTGCACTGCCCAGCACCGACAACTACTTCGCGGCAATGCTGGCCGCACACCCGCTGGCCCTCGTGCGGTAACGCACTCCCGGAGCGGGCCAGGCGCGCACGAAACTTCGGTCGATCGACGGCGAAAGACGCGCTAGCGCAGCAGGAGGTTCATGCCAGGTCCTCCCGCTGCGCGGCTTGAAGACGGATCGCACGGCGACGTGATCGTCGCTGGCCACGCGTTCATCCAGAACTTCGCCGTGGCCACTACGACTCGGCGACGAGACACGATCCGGCCGTCTCCGTTGCTCTGCGCATTCGACGAAATCACCTCAATGATCTGACCAGATCGACATCAGATCGGGCCTATACGCGAAACCCATCCGAACCACGCAACAGCGCCGTGTGTTCGGTAGCTACCAGACACTTCGCAAATCGTGTGGTGGTAGCACCTCTCATGCGTGACCGGTCTGCACCGCTGCAACCGTGACCGATCACTGACATGATTCGACGGATGGCTGTACTGTGGTTGCTGCTGCGAGTTCGTTGGCGAAGGGCGTGGGGGCCGGCGTTGGCGGTGTGCCTGCTGATCGGTGGCGTCGGTGGGTTCGTGCTGGCTTCGGCTACAGCCGCGCGTCGCGTCGACAGTGCCTACCGCACACTTATCGACGAAATCGATGCGCCCGACCTTGCAGTCATTGCGGGTTGTGAGGCACCTGTCAACGGGACGGGGTGCGTTAGCCCGACCGGGGAGACGAGCAGCCAGACCGGGGAGACGGGCGGCGACCTGGTGATCGAGAGTCTGCTAGCTACCGGCGTTGTCGAGCGAGCGAGATCGGTCAAGTTCGTCCTCCCATACTTCGTCGCCGAGGACGGGTCGCCGCTGCTGGGAACCCCTGAGAATGTTTCCGGTTGCTTCGACGGTGACGGTTCGGTGGCC
>JANMMQ010000060.1:0-1667 GCA_031373465.1 Ilumatobacteraceae bacterium
AGAAGTTTGTCCATGACCTGAGGTCCTCCAACGTGTCGATGTCAGCCGCTGAGCCTTCGCACGCTACTTCATCGACCCAATTCGGGTGAAGGCGCATCACGGGCCTCGCGCCCTCGTCACCGTCGGTCGGAAGGTGTGGCCACACCGAGTTGGTCAGTCGCACCGGGTTGGGGCCGCGCACGCCACCGTAGGTGGCTACCACGATAGGGGCGGTGGTGAGCGCGTCGGCGATGGCACGCCACGCCGAGGCGGGGATGAACGGCTGATCGGCAAGGCCGACGACGACGGCGTCACTCCCGTGCTCGGCGGCCGCGGCCAGCGCGAGTTGCAACGAGCCCGCCTGGCCCTCATTCCATCGCGAGTTGTGAACCGTGGTGATACCTGGATCTTCGATGTCGAGGGGGACTGCACCGGTGACGACCACGACGCGGTCGAACGCCGCCGCGAGGAGATTGTCGAGCGATCGCCGAAACACCGGCACACCATCGACCACGGCCAGCAACTTGTGGGTCGTTCCGGCAAACCGGGAGCCACCGCCGGCGGCGAGGAGCACGGCAGTTGTCGTCACCCGAACAGCATATGGGTAGCCAATCGCACAGAAATCGCAAGAAAATTCCGACGGCATTCGCCCTGCTAGCGGCACTCGGCGGGTCCCTTTTCATTACAAACGTATTACGACTGACTTGAGTGTTGCAGTTTTGTGACGATAACTTGTCATCTGTTACAGGATCATGGCGGCATCGTTAGCCGGCGGGCTTCCTTCTGCAGTAGAAGCGAATACGCCAAATTTCGGCGCTTTCGCCGATCGTCGGGGAGATCTTCCCCGGCAAACGACCGAAGCATCTGCCCGAGGCGGAACGGTGCAAAGCCATACGACAGGGGACACCAGTCAGATGACGATTCGTCAAAGGTTCGCAACATTAGTTTTTGCATGCTCGATACTCGGCGGCGGTTTCGTTGCGATGGGTGCCGATTCGGCCGGCGCAGCGCGATACCCGACGGCCGCAGTGGCCGCATCCATGGACTCGGTGTCCACGTCGGCTGGCGCGGCGCTGGCAACGATCGGCACCGACAGCTTCGCTGTACGCCTCGAGAATGCCGCATACGCCGTCGCCGCCAGCATCGGGATCGCTCCTGGCACGCTGCACCGGGCATGGCTCGCCGCTGACAACCCTCACCAGATCGCTCTGCTCTCGGCGCTGACCCAGGTCGGCGTGCCCTACCAGCGCAACTCCAGCAAGCCGGGGGTCGCGTTCGACTGCTCCGGGCTGACCTCGTTCGCGTGGTCGCAGGCGGGCGTAGCCATTGCTCATCAGAGCAGCAGCCAGATCAGGGCCGCCTCACCGCGCGACCTTCTCACTGCCCAAGCCGGCGATCTCGTCTACTACCCGGGCCACGTCATGATGTGGCTCGGTGTCGACAACGTCATCGTGCACGCCGTCGGTCACGGTCGTTACGTCGAGGTCGACACCATTTCCAGCCGCCGTGTCAGCCGTGCAAAGTTCGGTAACCCGATCGGCTGATCTGCCGTGGATCGGACCGCTCGATCGACGAAGTGACGGGGTTTCCCGGCCGGTTCGCTTGGCGATGATCTCCGCGCAGATCGAGATAGCAGTTTCCTCCGGCGTGCGCGCACCGATGTCGAGGCCGATCGGTGACATCAGGCG
>JANMMQ010000103.1:0-3887 GCA_031373465.1 Ilumatobacteraceae bacterium
GGCCTTCCGCTGGTTCCACAAGTCGGCACCCCAGTCGTATATCTCGGCGATGTTCGGATGCTTGATCGATGCACCTTGCTCGGCGGCCAGGCGAAAGGCGCGCTCGAAGCCATCACCCGAGCTGAGGTCGGGATGGACGACCTTGATCGCAACGACGCACTGCTCGACGAGGTCGAACGCGTCGAAAACGGCAGCGTCGACTCCACTGCCGCGGCGAGGCCCGAGTTGATAGCGACCCGCCACGACCCGACCGTTGAACTGTGCAGCCATCACTGTCATGGGGTACTAAACGTTACCGCGGCATGGGCGCGGGCGTCGGTCATGTGTGAAATCGGTCGGGCGCCGCCAGAATGCGTGAGAATGGCAGGAGAATCGACACCATGAAGCTCCGGCGCCTCGACTCGCATCAGCGGAGGCTCCTGGTCTGCAGCTTCGTCATCGCAGTCGGGCTCGTGTTGGTGATCCTCGGTTTCCAGTCGTCGGTCACCGGCCGCAAAGCGCTGGCCCTTCCTCCGACCATCGAAGGCATCGATCCGGTTCGCGGCGCGGTGCGCGTGCCTGCGCAGACCGAGGTGTTCGTCGATCTTCTCGCCGGCTACACCGGCGTGCTGATCATCGACGACATCGAGTTGAAGACCGTCGATCGCAGTGAGCTCGGCACTGTGAGCCAGGTGCCTGGTCAACAAGTCTCACTACCGGCTACGACGATCTACGAGAAGGGCAATGCCACCTTGACCTTCGTACCGACGAAGGGCGCAGCGATCGAATCGTTCACCCAAGGTACCCACACCGCAAAGGTCGTGTTCTGGAAGGTGCTTGAATCGCGACAACGATCGCAGTCCTACACCTGGACGTTCTCGGTCTTCTGACGGCTAACCGGAGGGCAGCTCGCCGGTCTCCAGCAGCTGATCGAACCCATCGTCGTCGAGGACCGGCACACCCAGCTGTTCTGCCTTCGTGAGCTTGCTGGCACCCGGCGAATCGCCGACGACGACGGCGAACGTCTTGGCGCTGACGCTGCCTGGGCTCTTGCCGCCGCGCTCCTTGATCGCTAGCTCCGCTTCCTCGCGTGTGTACCGCTCGAGCGTTCCGGTCACGACCACGGCCTTGCCCGCAAGCACCTGCTTGATGCGGCTGACCTCGACCTTGCCGAACTCCACGCCGGCTTCTCGCAGCTTCTCGATGAAGACCTTGTTGGCTTCGATCGCGTACCAGTTCCGAATCGAACGGGCGATCACGGGGCCGACGCCGTCGGTCATTGCCAACGCCGTCTCATCGGCGGCGAGGATCGAGTCGAGGGTGCCGAACGCCGTGCTCAACGACTCGCTTGCCGATGGCCCGAGGCCCCTGATCCCGAGTGCTGTCAGCAATCGAGGCAGCGGCCTGGTCTTCGAGCCGGCAATCCCGGCGAGCAACTTCTCCGCGCTGATCTTGGCGAAGCCCTCGAGCCCCAGCAGTTGTTCGGCCGTCAGCGAGTAAATGTCAGCGGGGTCTGTGATCAACCCGGCTTGACTGAGCTGAAAGACCGTGCGTTCGCCGAGCCCTTCGATGTCCATCGCCCCGCGTGAGGCGAAGTAGATCACCCGCTGGTCACGCTGGAAGGGACACATCGGCTCGATGCAGCGCGTGTCTGCCTCGCCTTCCGGACGTACGAGTTCGGTGCCCAACGGGCATGGACAGATCTTCGGGAACTGCCATGGCTTACTTGCGGCCTTCCGTAACGAGAGCACAGGCCCGACAACCTCGGGGATCACGTCGCCGGCCTTGCGCACGATCACGGTGTCGCCGGGCCGCACGTCCTTGGCACGAACCTGATCCTCGTTGTGCAGCGTCGCCATGCGCACCGTCGACCCGCCCACGAACACCGGATCGAGCACTGCAAAAGGTGTCGTGCGGCCAGTGCGACCGACTGAGATCTGGATGTCGCGCAGGATTGTCGTACGTTCCTCCGGCGGGAACTTGAACGCGATGGCCCACCGTGGAGCGCGCGATGTGAAGCCGAGCAGCTCGCGCTGTGCGAGAAGATCGACCTTGGCAACGATGCCGTCGATCTCGTAGGGCAGATCGTGGCGATGTTCCTGCCAATGCCCGGCGAAGGCATAGACACCCGGGAGATCAGCGACCACGCGCACCTCAGGATTGACGGGAAAGCCGAGATCGGCAAGAAACGCCAAGGTGTCGTGATGACCATCGAACTCGGGACCACCGACCACTTCACCCAACTGGTACGACCAGAAGCTCAGCTCGCGACTGGCCGTCACTCGCGGATCCTTCTGACGCAGGCTTCCCGCGCCCGCATTGCGCGGGTTGGCAAAAAGAGGCTGCCCTGCCTTCGCAGCGCGCTCGTTGAGCGCCTCGAAGCTGGAGATGGGCATGTACACCTCGCCGCGCACCTCGACGACCTCCGGTGCGCCACGCTGCAGCCGCATCGGCAGCGACTGGATCGTGGCGACGTTCGCGGTGACGTCTTCGCCGACACGTCCGTCGCCTCGCGTTGCCGCTTGGACGAACTTGCCGTGCTCGTACCGCAGGCTCATCGCCAGACCGTCGATCTTGAGCTCACAGACGAACGTGGCGGGAGCGCCGCTCAGCCCTCGGGCGACGCGATCGCCCCATTGCGTCAACTCGGCCTCGCCCATGGCGTTGTCGAGGCTGGTCATCGGAACGCGGTGCACGACCGGGGCAAACGTCGCCGACAGCGGGGCGCCTCCAACCTGACTGGTCGGCGACTCGGGCGAGGCCAGCTCGGGATGCTCTGCCTCCAGCCTCAGCAACTCGCGCACGAGCAGGTCGTAGTCGGCGTCGGCGATCTCCGGGCTGTCGAGCGTGTGGTAGCGCTCGTTGTGATAGGCGATCTGCTGGCGAAGGCCGGCAACCCGGTCCGCGACCTCGGTCATGGCTGCGAGTGTAAGCAGCTAGGCACCGAGGGAGAAGCGCGTCGCCATGGCTTGATCCCGGACCCGTTCGCTGAGCTCGGCGGCCAAACGGTGCACGCGTTCTGCAACTGCAGGCGTGTGGGTCCCGAGGCCGCACTCCGGCGTGATGATGGATTGACGCCGAAGCTGTGCCGGGTCCGCACCGCGCTGCACGAGCTCGCACCACAGATCGCTGAGCATGCGCCACGGCCGCTCAGCCGACATCGCGATCGGTCCGTCCGTCGGGATCGCACCCCAAGCGATGGTCCCGCCGTCGCTGATGAAGCGAGCGAGGTAACCGGCGGATTCGAGCAACCGCATGTCGACGGGGACGGAGAGCACGTCGGGACCGATGGCCACGAGCGAAGCGATGTCGGCAGTCGCGCAGACGTGCAGACCGGTGACGGCTACGGGCTCGATCGCGGCAAGTGCAGCCGACACCAGATCGACTGCCGTGTCGGGGGCGATCGGGAACTTGGCACCCATCAGCTCGTCGAGCTTCGGCTCGTCGATGAACACCACCTGGCGACAGCCCGGAAGGGTCCTGGCAACGTGGTCTGCCAGCTGGCGAACGCGACAGCGAACCGCCCGCACCGACACCTCGAAGGCGATGTCACTGCTGAGACCGGCACGCACCAGTGCCAGCCCGAGCGTGACCGGGCCGACGAACTGCCACTTCACGGGAGCCTGTCGACCCGCCGCGGCAGCGAGAAACGCACGCCAGCCCCCGAATGCGTCGTGATGGAAGTCTGTGATGACCGGAGCATCGGGATCGAAGCTCGTGGCATCGAAGGCGATGCTGCCGTATTGACCAACGGTGATGCCGGCAAGCCCGACGAGACCTTGCGGAATCATGCCCTCCGCCGGAGACCGCTTCGGCAAGGTCGGAATCGCCGGCAGCTCGAGGGTTGCCAACGCGAACTCGGCCGCCGCTTCGGCGTCGCGGTGAGGCAGGCTGCCGATCCCTGTGGC
>JANMMQ010000244.1:0-5539 GCA_031373465.1 Ilumatobacteraceae bacterium
CTGGGCGGCCAGTAGCGACGACGTGTCCGTGCTCGATGCATTGTTGGATGCCGGCGCCGACATCGAGGCACGCGGTGCCGTAATCGGCGGTGGGACGCCGATGAGCGACGCGACGGCCTTTGGTCAATGGAAGGCTGCGCGCCGTCTGCTCGAACGCGGGGCGCACACGAGCCTCTGGGAATCTTCCGCTCTCGGACTGCTCGACCGGGTCGAGACCTACTTCGACGTCGAGCCGCACCCGACTGCGGAGGCGACGAACGAATGCCTGTGGGGTGCGTGTCACGGAGGGCATCGCGACGTTGCCGAGTTCATGCTCGCTCGTGGTGCCGACATCAATTGGGTCGGTTGGGACAACCTGACGCCGCTCGACACGGCTGAACGCAGCGAAGCCACCGAGGTGGTTGCGTGGTTGCGCGGCCTCGGCGCAAGGTCGGCCACCGAGCTCAGTGGGTAGCTACGGTTTGCGGGTGACTCCGAACGGGTAACGGTGTCTGGAACCGGAGGCACTGATGTCGAAGATCGTTGTGGTGGCCAACACCGAGAAGCTCGTCAAGAAAGACGCCAGCAGGTTGCGCAGCTCGCTTGCCGCGGCTGGATTCGAGGACGTCGACTGGGTCAACGTGACGAAGGGCTCTGAGTCCAAGCCGGCCGCGGCCAAAGCCGCCAAGCGTGGCGCAACCACGGTGATCGTCTGTGGCGGCGACGGCAGCGTGCGAGCCGCTTCGGAAGCACTGGTCGGCACGTCTGTGGCGTTGGCCGTCGTGCCGAGTGGCACCGCAAACCTCTTCGCAACCGGCCTGGAACTTCCGACCGACATCGACGACGTGGTTGATGTGATCGTGCACGGCGATCGGCGCAGCATCGATACGGCAGTGTGCAACGGCCAGACGTTCAACGTAATGGCCGGTGTCGGATTCGACGTGGCGATGCTCAGCGACGCGGAGGAGAACAAGGAGAAGCTCGGAACGCTTGCCTACGTCGGCGCCGCGGTGCGCGAGACCCGAGAGCGCAAGATGTTCGACACCAAGGTCACGGTCGACGGCAACGACTTCTACGACGGCCCGGCCAGTTGCGTCCTCGTCGGCAATACGGGGTCGCTGAAGGCTGGCCTCAAAGCATTTCCCGATGCTTCGGCGACCGACGGGCGATTGCATGTCGCGGTCTTCACGGCTGTCGGTATCCGTCAGTGGGCCGGCCTTCTCGTCACTGCGGCGCTGCGCAAACAGGAGTGGTCGGGCAAGTCCGAGATCGGTGAAGGCACCGAGGTCACGGTCAAGTTCGACAAGAAGCGTCGCTTCGAGCTCGATGGCGGGGTCAAGGGTAAGGCGAAGAAGCTCGAGTTCGAGATCCGCCCCCGCTCACTCGTCGTGTGCGCACCTGCTCAATAACCAGGACTACGAAACGCGAGGCGCCGCGGTCCATCGCGTGTGGAACGACTCGGCGAGGACGCTGCCGTCGGGGCCAGTGATCAACCCCTTCTCCAGAGCGATTCCGGTGCACTGATGTCGACATGAAAGAGACCGCCGAGCCACTCGTCGGCCGGCTCACCGGGGAGGCCGCACCCCGACGAATCTTCCTCGACCAGTTCGTGCGGCGGATGGCCAAGTCCGCCAGGTGAGCCTCCAACTGATCTGGCACCTAATCCGCGGTAGCGTTCAGTCAGCGATCGGAGACAGTCATGGGACGCTTCCACTACCACGCCGACGGCACAGGCCACTTGCATGACGAGGGCGATCACGATCACGACCATGCCGATCACGACCATGGCGATCATGAGCACGGCGATCATGAGCACGGCCACGAGCACGCCGATCACGACCGCGGCGTCGGTGACCACAGCGGTTACCAGACCGGTGGATTGCGCGTCGAGGTATTGGAGAAGATCCTCGGCGAGAACGACCGCACCGCCGAGGCCAATCGGAACGATTTCTACGACGCCAACGTGCAGGTGATCAACCTGATGTCGTCACCTGGTGCGGGCAAGACGACGCTGCTTCGCGAGGTGCTGCTGCAGCTTGGTTCGTCGTTGCGAGTGGGGATCGTGGAAGGCGATGTGGAGACATCGATCGACGCCGATCGCCTGGCCGGTCTCGGTGCACCCGTTTCGTTGGTCAACACCGCCAATGGGTTCGGCGGCGAGTGCCACCTCGATGCGACGATGGTTCGCTCCGCACTGCCACGACTGCCCCTTGCCGACCTCGACCTGGTCGTGATCGAGAACGTCGGCAACCTGGTTTGCCCGGCAGAGTTCGACGTCGGCGAGCATGCACGGGCAATGGTCTTCTCCGTCACCGAGGGCGAGGAGAAGCCCCTCAAGTATCCGGTGATGTTCCGCTCCGCCGATGTGGTGATCATCAACAAGGTCGACCTGCTCCCCCATCTCGACTTCGATCTCGACCTCTTCCACGCCAACTTGCGCAATGTCAATCCCGATGTGCGCACCATCGAGACATCCGCGAAGACCGGTGCAGGCGTCGCCGACGTGTGCATCTGGTTCGCGTCACTCGCCCAACGCGTATGACGACCGTCCGCCGTAGGCATGCCGGCGACCTCGTCGACCCTGCGGCGATCGCGGCGCGACTACGCGAGGAGGGTCATACGGTCGGCAAGACTCGCGCGTCCATCCTCGAAGCAGTCCGGATCAAGCAGCGTGCATTCACCGCTGAGGAACTGGCCGACTCACTCGGCCAAACCCACGTCTCCACCGTGTACCGCACGCTGGCTCTGCTCGAAGAGATCGGAGTTGTGCGACACATCCATCTCTCCCACGGACCGGCGATCTACGAACGAACCGCCGTTTCGACGGACATACGACACCTCGTGTGCGAGTCCTGTGGCCGGCATGTGGCAGTGCCCAGGCGGGTGTTCGATACGGCTCGACGCACCCTAGAACGTGACTACGACTTCGTGCTGGACGGCTCGCACTTCGCGATCGTCGGGCGCTGCCGGGCGTGCGCCGACGCGTCCTGATCGCCTGCTCGCGACGACCGTCAACGCATCGATGCTTCGATCGCCTCCGCAGTCGGCATTCCACCTCGGGCGCCTACTCGTGTGACCGACAACGACGCTGCGGCGACGGCTACCGGCACGGCAGTGGCGAGCTCGTCACCTGCGGCCAGTCGAGCAGCCAGAACTCCGTTGAACGTGTCGCCGGCACCCGTGGTGTCACGAGCCTCCACCGCCGGCGCACGCACACGCCGCGCGACCAGATCGGCGGTGACAACCAGGACTCCGTCGGTCCCCTGCGTCACCACGACTGATCGGTGAGTCTTGGACGCAATCAATGCGGCACCCTCCTCAGCAGACGTTCCCTCGTGCTGCCCGAGCAGCGAGACGAGATCGCCCAGCTCCGTCTCGTTCGGGGTGATGATGGGTCCTCGGCCGAGCAGGTCGGCGACGACCTGAAGCACTGGAGCGGGGTTCAGGATGCAGGTCACCGATGCTGCAGCAGCCTCTTCGACGGCGGCTGCGATGGCGGCGGCGGGGATCTCGGTGCTCACCAGCACACAACCGGCCGCGGGAAGTGCGGCTCGAATCCGCTTTCTGACATGGTCGGCGTCGAGGGCTCCATTGGCTCCTGCGCCGACCGCGATCTGGTTCTCGCCGTGGGCGTCGACGACGATGAGCGCCACTCCGGTGGGTTCAGAAGCGAGGACCGCGACGTCGGTGACGTCGACGCCATCCTCGACAAGCTCGGCCAACGCCGCGCGGCCGGTGTCGTCGTCGCCGACCGCCGCGATCAGCCTCACAGCAGCACCGGCCCGCGCCGCGGCGACCGCGGCATTGGCACCCTTGCCTCCGCCGAACGTCTGCAATCCCCCGCCGACGACCGTCTCACCGGGGCCTGGCAGGTGCTCGGTCACCACCACGAAGTCGACGTTGATCGCCCCCACGACGATCACGTTCCCCTCACCGCGTTTCACGATCGACTCCTACGCGTCATCTGAGCGCAGAGACCTCAACACGGGCATCGTTGAAGCTTGCCCCGCCGGCCAGATCCGAGAGGTGATCGGGGGAGAAGACGTTGGCGGTGAAGCCGTCGTGGCCGTCGCGCCTCCACATGCCTTTCGGCATCGTGGCAAGACCTGGACGGAGCGTCGCGTCGATGGCGACCGTCACCTCGATGATGTGGCGACCGTCTGTGATCCGGGCTCGATCACCGCTGGCCAGTCGCCTGGCCGCACCGTCGTCCGGATGCAGATGCAGGTCGGCTGCGGCGGGCGCGATGTTGCCGAACATCGAGCTGGTCGTGCGACTGGTGGCGGGTGTGATCAGTGTGATCGGTAGCTCCGGCGTGTCCAGCGGTCGGAACTCGGGAAGCGGGTCAACCCCCTCGTCGTCGTAGACGAGCTGAACACGCTGCTCGGGGAAGACGTCGCGGAACTGCACGGTCAGACCGGCAGGACGCTTCATGAACGGCAGCACCCGATCGCCGAGCGCCAAGCGGCGAATGCGCTGCGGGCTCGGGTCCCACTGCACCGGGTCCAGACCGAGGCGCACGCCGACGCCGACACTGACCTCGTCGTTGGTGCGGCTCTGACCGACGCGTGGAATGACCGGTGGCGCCTCTTGCATGACGAACGATCCGTAGCTGCCGACCACCTCTTCGACCTCGAACTGCGATGTGGCCGGCAGGACCAAGTCGGCGCACAGGGCCGTGTCGGTCATGGTCAGATCGTGCACGACGGTGAAGAGGTCCTCGCGCTGCAGGCCCTCCAGCACGATGGACTGCTCGGGACACGTGGCCGCCGGGTTCGAGCCCTGCACGAACAGAACGGCAACGTGCCCACCCTCGTCGTCTCTGAGGATCCTGCCAAGACGGTTCATGTTGATCGCCCGACGGTCGGGAACGGGAGCATCGCCGACGACTCCGCGCCGGACGGCCTGCGCCTGGTAGCCCTTGCCACCGTCGATCGAATTGAAGACACCTGAGCCCGCGACGCCGAACTGACCGGCCAACGCCGGCAGGGCGAACACAGCGCGGCTGGCCGAGCCACCGTTGCGGTTTCGCTCCTGACCCCAGCCGACGCGCAGCATCGCCGGGCGGATCGTGCCGTACATCGCGGCAAAGCGCTCGATGTCGGCACTGTCGACGCCGCAAATATCGGCGGCGCGGTCGACGGTCCATTGCAGACACGCCTCAAGATACCGGTCCGCACCGTCGACATGACGGTCGATGAACGCACGATCAACGTGCCCGTCGCGATCCATCAGCGCAACAACGGCCATCGCCAGCACGCCGTCGGTCCCGGGCCGCACAGCCAGGTGCAGATCGGCGCGGTCGGCAACGGGTGTGCGGCGCGGATCGACGACGACGAGTTTGGCGCCGGCGCGCCGGCGCTCTTCGATGGGCGGCGACAGGTGCGGGTGCGACACGCGGGGGTTGGCTCCCCCCCCGACGATCAGCTCGCTGAATCGAAGGTCGTCGGGGTCGGCCGACGCCATCGAACCGTAGGTGCGATCCCATGCCTCGCCGACGGTGGCCGCGCAGATCGTGATGTCGGTCCGGGCCGCGCCGAGCTGCTCCCAGACCAGCGGC
>JANMMQ010000111.1:0-6554 GCA_031373465.1 Ilumatobacteraceae bacterium
GGGCCGCCCTTGACGTTGCCGTCCAGATGAGCCTTGATCGCCTGGAAGACGGCGACGTCAACGTGCTTGATCATCGACGTGAGGATGAAGTCCTTCACCGCGGGATCAGAGGTGTTGTACTGGTCGCTATCGACGCCGATGGCCCAGACCTTCGAGCCCTTTGCGTCGCTCGAAGCCTTGGCTGCCTCGAAGAGGCCGGCACCTGATCCACCAGCAGCGTGGTAGATGACGTCGGCGCCACCGTCGTACATCGTCGTTGCGATGTCGCGAGCCTGGTCGGGAGCGTTGAAGCCGTCGAAGTCAGGAGCCTCGGTGATGTACTTCGAGACGATCTTGATGTCGGGGTTCACTGCTTTCGCCCCGGCGATGTAGCCGGCTTCGAACTTCTCGATCAAGCCACCAACGCCCTTGACGCCGCCGATGAAGCCGATTTGTCCGCTTGTGCTCTTGAGCGCAGCAGCGGCACCGACCAGGAACGACCCTTGCTCCTCGGAGAACACCAGACCCATGATGTTGGGTCCGTACGGCGTAGCGCCGGACGGGTCGGTTGTGAAGTCGAGCATCGGCGAGTCGACAACGCCGAACGTCTTGTCGGGATTCGACTTACCGACCGCAGCCGCGTCACCTTCGAACAGGAACCCGACGGCGATGACGATGTCGCTCGATTGCGCAGCGAGGTCCAGTAGCTCCTTGCGATTGGATCCGTCGTCGTTGGGCGACGCCTCGGTGAAGGTGATGCCGAGCTCGGCTTTTGCCTTCTCGACGCCTCTGGCCGCTGAGTCGTTGAAGGACTGGTCGCCACGGCCACCGATGTCGAACACCAAACCGACCTTCGCGCCTGAACCAGTTGCAGGCGTCGAACCTGCTGTGGTTCCGCTCGGTGCAGTCGTGCCCGCGGGTGCGGTGGTGCCGACGGGCGCAGTGGTCCCGCCAGTGGCCGTGGTACCGCCGGACGCGCCGGTCGATTGCGAGGCAGTCGTGTCGCTGCCACATGCGGCGGCCGTCAGGCCGAGAAGGGCAAAGGCGGCCAGCGATGTAAATCGCTTGGTCTTGAGCATTGGTCTCCCCCTTGGAGGTTGGAAAATATGGAACGGAATTTCCGGTCGGCATCCTATCGCCGCAGGGTGACCGTCCGGAGAGCCTGGTTCGTTCTGTGTCAGACCATAGAATCACCGCCGGTAGACGATGTACCTCGCTCCTGTGCAACCACCGCGCCAACGCCTGCCTGATCGTGTGTACGCGACGCGGCGCGTCGTCGCAGGGATCGCGGCCGTCGCCATGCTGTTCTTGCTGTACACGGTTGTATCGGCCGTGTTCGGCGGCCCGAGCAGGCAGACCGAAGCCGCGCCCACCGCGCCCAGCACCTCGCTGGTCGTCAGCGACGGCAGTGCACCGTTGACTGCGGCGTCGACGTCCACATCCACGACCGAGCTCTTGCCGAAACCGAAGGTCGCTCCGTCGGCCGCCGATCCAGCGGAGGTGTACGTCGCCGGCGACAGCGACGCCGGCACGTTCGGCCCGTACCTCGAGAAGCTGATGAAGCAAACGGGGATGGTCACGACCATTCTCGACTACAAGGTCTCGTCCGGTCTCAGCCGCCCCGACTTCTTCGATTGGCCCGCCCACTTCGCCCAGCAGATCCCTGCTGTCAACCCCGACATCGTGGTCCTGACGTTCGGCGGCAACGACGCCCAGGGCCTCCGCAACCTCGACAAGTCGTGGGCCGTGCAGCACAACCCCGGCGCAGGTGGCGACGACGCAGATTGGCGTGCCGAGTACGCCAAGCGCGTCGGCGCGGTCATGGACTACCTCGGTGGCGACAACCGCACGCTGATCTGGGTGGGCATCCCCAACGACAACAACCCGGACGTGACGGCTCGTTTGCAGGTGCAGAACGAGGTCGTCGTGGCCGAGGCCGCGAAACGCCCGAAGGTCGTGTTCGTCGACACGTGGAAGCGTTTCTCAGGGCTCAGCGGAGGGTTTGCCGAGGTCGTGCAGGATCCACGTGACAACGAGTTCAAGGAAGTGCGGGCGAAGGACGGCTTTCACCTGAACACGACCGGCGCCGAGATCCTCGCGCTCGACATCGCCGAAGCCATCCGCACCGAGCTCCGCGCCCGCGGCGGAAACCTTTAACCGAGTGTTTCCGACTCACCCGGGGTGGACGGAGACACTCGTATAGACGCAAACACTCGTATGGGTGTGTCAGAGGCTGGCGTCGTCGGCGGGGCGGAAAGCGAGCTTGAGGTCCCCGAGGCGCACGAGGGTCGCTGAGATCCACCCACCCAAGGCGCCGAAGTGCTCGTCGAGCAACGTGCTGGCCCCGTCGGCGAGGGTCTCCTCAGCCAGTTCGTACATTCCCTCGTAGGTCACCTCGACCGCGTACTCCGCCTCGCCGTCGATGCTGTCGAAGTAGCCGATCTCAACAGTCAGCCCGGCACGCTCCAGGCGCTCGTTGCCGATCAGTGGGCTCGTTTCCGGCATGGCTGGTTGCACTGCGGAAGGTTCGGGGCGGGCGATAAGGCGCTGCACGCGGAAGATGATCTCCATCTCGATTGCCGGCTGGCGGTCCAACACCTCGTCGACGCACCAACTGCGATACGCCGTCTGGCTCCAGCTGGGCCAGTCGAAGTTGATGTGTGCGACGACTCGCGGTGGTTGGCCTTCGCCGGGCAACCCATACGACGTTTCCCACGAGAGGTCGCCCAGCAAGACGTCGACCTGGAAGTGCTCGTCGAAGGCCTGACGCTCGAGGAACGCTGCCTCGAACGCGTCTCGAAGCGCGCTGATCGCGTCGGTGAACACATGGTCGAGCATCTCAAGCGCTGACGCTACCGTGACAACAGTACGGTGTAGCCATGTCGCTGGTAGTCGTCTCCCGTTCCGAAGGTGTGGCCACGCTGACCCTCAACAACCCGGCCGAACGCAACACCTTGACTGCCGCGATGGTCGACGAGATCGTGGCTGCCATGGATGACATCGAGGCCGATGAATCGATCGGAGCGATCGTGGTGACGGGAGCCTCGCCGGCGTTCTGCGCCGGCGCAAACTTGGGCAACCTCGCCGAAGCGGGTGAGACCAGCCTCGGCTCGATCTACGAGGGCTTCCTGCGCGTCGCCCGCAGCCCGCTGCCCACGCTGGCGGCCGTCAACGGTGCGGCGGTTGGCGCGGGGATGAACCTCGCATTGGGGTGCGACGTACGCCTGGCCGCCCGCCGCGCCAAGTTCGACACTCGCTTCCTGCAGATTGGCCTGCACCCCGGTGGAGGCCACACATGGATGTTGAGGCGAATCGCCGGTCCGCAGGTTGCCATGGCCGCTGTCCTGTTCGGTGAGGTCATGGATGGCGATGAGGCCGCACGCGTCGGCCTGGCGCATCGCTGTGTCGAGGACGGCGACCTCCTCGATGCAGCGCAGACGATGGCTGCGCGGGCCGCAAGTGCTCCGCGCGACCTCGTGATCGAGGCCAAGAAGACGATTCAAGCCATGGCCGATATCGACACGCACCCTGCTGCTGTGAAGCGCGAGCTGGATCCGCAGCTGTGGAGCACCCGCCAGCCCTGGTTCGCCGAGCGATTGGCCGCACTGCAGGCCAAGATCCGCACAAAGCCGTAACGCCGGCGCCTTCAAAAGCGCGCACGAATGTTACCCAAAGTGCCTTCCGTACCCCTGTGGGTGTGGATTACGGTTCATCCACGGGTAGCTCCCACACCGTACATTCCGACAGAACAACGGAGGTACTTCATGAGCCAGCGCCATCGGAGTCAAGAGGCGATCCCACCGCCAAAGATGGACTCACGTGCCCACGCCCACAACGAGCGGCATCGCATTCACAGCGAGCTCGACGCAGTTGCGGCGCAGGTGAGTGCCGGCTACGAGCCGGATGAGGTGCACGAGCCAGGCCGGGCCTGGGTGCCATCGCATCATCACGACGTCGAAAAGGCAAAGGCCAGGGCCGAGCTCGGCACGACCACCAAGCGTCACTGGAAGTTGAAGATGTGGAAGCGGCGCACGACACTGCGCAAGGCGAAGGCCCAAGCGTTCCGCATAGCCAACGACTGACTGTCAGCACATCACGATCGCTCGGGCCTAGCCCCAGTTCGACGCGAACTCGTTTCGTCGTTCCTGCCACTCTTCCGCGGTGATCGCGTATCGGATGTGGTCCTCCCACGCCCCGTTGATCTCCAGGTAGCGCAGAGCTATTCCTTCATCGCGGATTCCCAGCACCTCCATCACACGGCGGCTGTTGGTGTTACGCGGCACGATGCAGATCTCCAATCGGTGCAGGTGCAGCTCGTCGAACGCGAACCTGCAGATGATTGCGACGCCCTCCGCGATGTAGCGGTTGCCCGCGTGCTTCTGATCGATCCAGTACCCGACGACGCCGCATTGGAACGCGCCGCGCACGACGTTGTTGATGTTGATCTCGCCGGCAAAGGCATTGTCGATGAACAATCCGAACCCGTAGGCGGTGCCTACTTGTCGCTCGCGGTCGCGCGTTGCGCAACGTGAGCTGAACGCGTCGCGGTGCCGCGTCGCGTCGGCCATGTTATGGGCGCGCAATGGCTCCCACGGCGTGAGCCATTGCTCGTTCCGTTGGCGCACCTCTGTCCATTGGGCGAAGTCGCTGACCATCAACGGTCGCAACATGATCCGCTTGCCGTACAGCCGCATGCCGGGCTCGACCGACATCGAGGGGTGCAGTCCGCCGCGTCGGCTGAAGGTCATTCCGGGCTCCCGACATCGACAGCGTCCCGATGCAGATAGCGCATGACCGCGACGACGATGCAGCAAGCAGCCACGATCGTGTCGACCGCATCGGGTGGGAGCCCAGGGTTGAACGCCCGCTCCGCCGCCGACTCAGTCGCGACGGTTCGGAAGACTTCTTCGACTGCTGCACGGGTGAGCGAGAGCGGCAACGAGGGGGTTCCGCCCACCTCGACGGCAGCAATGGCGATGGCCGTATTGCCGACGACAGCGACCTCATCGGAGTCGGCCGCGGCCGGAATCTCGCGGAGCATGTCGTCGAGGTAATCCGTGACGAGGCCGATGGCGTTGGTCAGTTCCTCCGGGCGGGGCGGGTCGCTGACCAGCTCACTCTTTCTGAGATTGACGACACCAAGCGGGATGATGTGGTGCTGCCCGTCGACGTCGACCCGCGTGTCGTCATCACCGAGGTGCACTGTCATTGCGCTCACGTCGGATCCTGCAGCTGTGTGGCCACCCAGGCACCGACGGGATCGTCGCCGCCGGCCAGGAACCATGCGTAGTGGGCGTGCAGGCACTTGATGCCGGTGCGCGTGCCGCCCACTCCGCCATGCGGCCGTGGACCGGTATGACCCGCCGGGAGCGCGCCGTCGCGCTCGGCCGCGTAGCGAGCGTGCGCGTCGGCGACCAGCGCCGGGTCGATCTCCCGCTCGGCACGACGCACGGCACCGGTGGACTCGAGCTGGCTCACGGCCAACACCTCTTGCTTGCCAACCAACCAGTAACGAGTAGGCATCGGCTCTCCACCATCCAGCAGTGGTGAGTTGCATATCACTACCGGCCTGCCTGAGTCGTCTCGAACGACGACCTCGAAAGCACCGCGAGGCGTTCGACCGATCAGCTCTCGTACGGCAGCGACATCGTCGCTCACGTCGTCAGCGGCGAGTTAGCCGTCGCACAATGATCCACAGCAGCGCGAGCCCACCGACCAGGGGGAGCGCGCGCTTGAGGATCGCTGAGCCGGCTACGTCGGACAGCTTGATGGGGGCAGCTGCGGGGCCATTGATCTTGCGCACAGCGGGTGCGGCCGGAGTCGTGGCGGTCGTGGTCGTGCTGGCCGCGGGGCCGTTGGTCGACGCGCTGGTGGTCGGACCCGAGTTTGCCGAGCCAGCGCCGACAGGCGCATCGGAGCCCCTTTCATCGTTGGGTCCGTTGCCGGCTGAACTGCCCGGTGCTTTGCCAGACTCTATGCTGGACGAACTGTTGGACGGTTGCTGGTCGAGCATCTTGTTGAGGTTGGCCGCGAACTGGTTCATCAGCTTCTTGCTGACATCGCCCATGATTCCTCGCCCGAATTGGGCGACCTTGCCGGTGATGTGAAGATCGGTCTCGACGAACACCTTCGCGGTCTTGTCATCGACGGGCTCGGCCCTGGCCGTGATGAGGGCACTTGCATTGCCCTTGCCCGTGGTGTCGCGGCCCTCTCCTTTCAGAACCGCACGATGGTTCTCATCGTCTCGCTCCACGAAACTTGCCTGGCCCTTGAACGCGGTGGAGATGGCGCCGAGCTTGACCTTGACCACACCTCGGAAGACATCACCCTCGATCTCTTCGAGCGTCGCACCCGGCATGCAGGGGGCAATTCGCTCGACGTCGGTCAGCACTTTCCAGGTCTCGTCAATGGGGCGATTCACCGTGAATTCGTTTAGAAGTTTGTCCATGACCTGAGGTCCTCCAACGTGTCGATGTCAGCCGCTGAGCCTTCGCACGCTACTTCATCGACCCAATTCGGGTGAAGGCGCATCACGGGCCTCGCGCCCTCGTCACCGTCGGTCGGAAGGTGTGGCC
>JANMMQ010000133.1:0-6707 GCA_031373465.1 Ilumatobacteraceae bacterium
GTCTCGTCCCCGGCAGTGTCACGCTGGTGGGCGGCGAACCGGGGATCGGGAAGAGCACGTTGCTGCTCCAGCTCGCCGCGGCGTGGCCGACCCGGGTCCTGTACGTCAGCGGGGAAGAGAGCGCTCAACAGGTTCGGCTGCGCGCCGAACGTCTCGGTGCGGTCGGTCCGAACCTGTGGCTTCTGGCCGAGACCTCGCTCCCCCACGTCGTCGCTTCGTTCGACACCGTGCATCCGCAGCTCGTCGTCATCGACAGCATCCAGTCGGTGGCCGACCCGGACCTCGGCTCCGCTCCCGGCAGTGTCGTGCAAGTTCGCGGCTGCACCCACCGCTTGGTCACCGAGGCCAAACAGCGCGGCATCCCGATGGTGCTCGTCGGCCACGTGACCAAAGACGGCGGGCTGGCAGGGCCCAGGCTGCTCGAGCATGTTGTCGACACGGTGCTCAGCTTCGAGGGCGACCGGCATCACGCCCTGCGCCTCCTGCGGGCGGTGAAGCATCGCTTCGGGTCGACCAATGAGCTGGGCGTGTTCGAGATGGTCGAACGCGGCCTCGTCGGGGTGCCCGACGCCAGCAGCCTGTTCCTCACCGATCGACGCACCGGTGTCGCCGGCTCCGCGGTCACTCCCACGCTCGAAGGCCACCGCCCTCTGCTTGTGGAGGTGCAGGCCCTGACCAACAAGGTCACCTCGGGTGTGCCACCCCGGCGCAGCGCGCAGGGGCTCGACCCCGGTCGGCTGGCATTGCTGCTCGCGGTGCTCGAACGACGGGCCAGGTTGCCCATGTCCCAGCACGAAGTGTTCGCGTCTGCGGTTGGCGGTGTCCGGCTGACCGAGCCCGGCAGCGACTTGCCGATGTGCCTGGCAATCGTCAGTGCTCTCATCGACCATCCGCTTCCGTCCGACGTCGTCTCGTTCGGCGAGGTCGGGCTGGCCGGCGAGCTACGTCAGGTCGCCCACGCGTCACGGCGGCTGGCCGAAGCCGCTCGTCTCGGGTTCAGCCGGGCCATCGTCCCCGCCAACTCAGCCAACGGAGTCGAGGGCATCGCGCTGATCAGAGTCTCCACCGTCAGCGAGGCCTTGGCGGCCGTAGGAATGCCTGCTCTGGAATCGGGGGCATCTCACTCCAAGTAGAATCCCTCCATGACGACGCTCGGACCGCCTGTCGACGCCCTGCACGAGGCGTTGGCGGTTGTCGCTCCAGGCACGCCTCTGCGCGATGGAATCGAGCGGATCGTGCGCGCCAAGATGGGCGCATTGCTGATCCTCGACGACGGACCCGAGGTCATGGCGATCTGCACCGGCGGGTTCCTCCTCGACGCTCCCTTCAGCCCGCAGCGGCTCAGCGAGTTGGCAAAGATGGATGGCGCCATCATTCTCGGCTCGCATGGTCAACGGCTGTCTCGGGCCAACGTGCACCTCGTACCTGATCCGTCGGTGCCGACCACCGAGACGGGCACGCGGCACCGTACAGCGGAGCGAGTCGCCCGCTCCATCGCTGTTCCGGTCGTCAGCGTCAGTGAAGAGATGGGCGTCATCAGCGTCTACGCCGGCGGCATGCGGCATCAGTTGCAGGACATCAGTCGACTGCTCGACCGCGCCAATCAGGCGTTGCAAACGCTCGAGCGGTACAAGGCCCGCCTCGATGACACGCTGGACAGCCTCACCACGCTCGAACTGGAAGATGTGGCGACGATCCGCGATGTGGCCTCCGTCGTTCAACGTGGCGAGATGGTTCGACGAATCTCGGCCGAGATCGAGACGATGATCGTCGAGTTGGGCGTCGACGCGCGGTTGCTGCGCCTTCAGGTCGACGAGGTCAACGGCGAGATGAACCACGAGCTCGAACTGGTCCTGGCGGACTATCCGCGGATCGCCAACAACTGGGCCGGGCACGGTCTCGACGGTGAAGCTCCAGCTTCACCGCGCGGCTTGCGGTTGCTCACGCGCGTGCCGCGGATCACTCCGTTGTTGGCCGGGGCGATCGTCGACCACTTCGGCGATCTGGCCAGCGTGCGCAGGGCGACCGCCGCCGAGATCGCCGAGGTCCCGGGCATCGACGGATCATTGGCGACCGCGGTGAAAGACACGCTCGATCGGATCACCGAGACCAGCATCCTCGACCAATTTGCGTGACTTACCCACGACTCAAGTCGCGAAATATCTTGCGTCCTTGCCACGACCGTCGACCGTCACTGCGCCATCGGCGACGAGTTTGATCAGATGTGACAACACGCTTCGTGCCGCGGGTTTGTGCAGCTCCTCGCGAACGTCGGCGTACAGCACTTTCACCATCGCCTCGATCTCGGACTGACCGGCGCGGACCGCCGAGAGGATCTGCGCCTCTCGCTGCAGTCGATGCTCGAGGAAGGCGCCGAGGAAGGGCCTCGGCGACGTCACCGGGGCACCGTGAGTCGGCCACAACGACGCGTCATCGCGAGCTATCACCTTTCGCAGCGAATCGATGTAGGCGCGCATGTCGCCGTCGGGTGGTGAGACCACCGTCGTGCTCCAGCCCATAACGTGATCTCCAGTGAACAGCGCATGCTCCTCGTCGAGCGAGTAGCACATGTGATTGGAGGTGTGGCCGGGCGTGTGCACACCACGCAGGGTCCATCCGGCTCCCATCGCTGCGATCTCGCCGTCGCCGAGGGGCACGTCCGGATCGAACTCGAGGTCGGTTGTTTCTTCCAGCGTCACACCATCCTCGATCTCGTCGTTGTCGATGTTGGCGTCGGTGATGCCGTGCGGACCGAAGGCAACTGTCGGTGCACCGCTGTCGTCGCGCAGCCACGCCGACAATGGTGAGTGATCGGAGTGGCAGTGGGTGACGAGGATCGCCCGCACGCGGTCGCCATCGAGGGCCGCAGCTAGTGAATCGCGATGATCATCGAGCACCGGACCGGGATCGATGACGGCGACATCGCCATGACCGACGATGTACGTCCCCGTTCCGTGATACGTGTACTTCGAAGGATTGTTGGCGATCACCCGTCGCACCAGCGGCGACACCTGCAGCGAAACGCCATACCGCGGTTCGTCGAGCGTCACGAACGGGATTGCGTCCATCGGCTCACCCTATGGCGCGATCGCCCGCACATCGCCCACGTGACGGCCGTGGCCGAGTATCCACTGGGTGACCAATGGTTCGACCGCGGACACGTCGATGCCCAGGGCGCGCAGCGCGGCGACCATCACCGCGGGCCGAGCCCGGTTGGCGCCGTCGGCGATCTTCATGGCTACGGCGCGGCCGTCGGGCAGCGCAGCGGCGAACACGCCATCCGCACCATCTTTCGCCATGAGGCCCGGCACGTGCCGCATGAACTGGGTGACGTCGCGCCCGGTACCGCCGACGATCTCCGGATGCGCGGTCATCGCCGCGTACACCACGTCTCCCGAAGCTCCGGCACCTCCGGTGGCGATCGACCGGAAGCCGCGCGCCAGACCGTGGAGGCTGATCACGTGAGCCGGCGAGCCGCACCCATCGACGCCGATGTGGCTGTGCTGCTCTTCAGCCAGTTCGTCGATCGTGCCAGTGATCGCTTCTTGCAACGGATGGAAGGGCGTCAGGTACGAAGGATCCGTTGGCCAACCGTTGGCCGCGCTGGTCACCAGCATGCCGCCGTGCTTGCCGCTGCAGTTCATCTGGATCGGTGTCGGCCCACCGCCCGACCGCAGTACCGCCTCGGCCGCCTCGCGGTCGAGTGGGAGATCCGCGGTGTTGCCAAGCAACCTCTCGTCCAGCCCGGCCGTTGCGAGGATCTTTCGAGCGATCTCGATGTGCCTGGGTGTGCCGTCGTGGCTCGCGCAGACCAGCGCCAACAGTTCCGGCGGAAGCGTCAAGCCGGCGCGCACCATGCCGACCGCTTGTAGTGGCTTGTTGGACGATCGCGGGTAGATCGGTGCTTGCGGATCTCCCACCGTGAACTCGATCTCGCCGTTCGCAGCCAGACCCACGATTGCTCCGTAGTGCACCGACTCGTCGCGTCCGCTGCGTCGCGTGATCGCGACCGGTGCAAACGTTTCAGGGCTCGGCATCGGTCACGCTGGTCCCGGTCCGCCGTCGGCGGCGCGAGAAGTGTTTGGTCGGGTCGGTGCTCGTGAGATGGCTGTCGACGATCTCGTGGCGCTCGCCGACGTTGCTCAGCACCGCCTGGGCCATGGCCGCAGCGGGAATGGCCAGCACGGCACCGACGGCCCCCAGAACGGCGCCACCCGCTATGGCGGATCCGAAGGCGATGGCCGGGTGTAGATCCATCGTGCGCGCCGTGATGCGCGGCAGCAGGACGTAGTTCTCCACCTGTTGGTACATGATGACGAAGACGAGGATGATCAGGGCCTTCGGTGGGGAGTCCACGAACTGGACCAGCACCGGCAGCGCACCGGCGATGTATGTGCCGACGACGGGCAGGAACTGGCTGATCAGGCCGACCCACAAGGCCATCGCGACCGGAGCCTGGATGCCGATTGCCTGGAAGAGCACCCAGTGGAAGAAGGCGGACAACCCGGCCAACAACGCCCTGGAGTACAGGTAGCCGCCGGTCTTGTCGATCGCTAGCTCCCACCCGCTGAGCACGCGCCGTTGCCGTTCGGGTGGCAACCTGGCGCAGATGGCACGGCGCAGCTTGGGACCGTCTGCCACGAGATAGAAGGTGAACAGCAGGACAGACAATGCCTTGACCAGCACTCCCAGCGCTGCGACCGACAGGTCGACGACCTTGCTCTGCTGGCTGCGGATGAAGCGCTGCACCGAGCCGTTCGGGTCGTTGATCCTGTTGATGACCTGCGTGGCGTTGATGTGCGTGTCGAACTTGCCGTTGATGAAGCTGACGGTGCGATTGACGTACTTCTCCGAGTCACCGAGCAGCGTTGCGATCTGCTGACCGACCAACGTGCCGATGGCCACCACGAACACGACGAACCCCACGAAGACCCCGACGAGGATGACCGCCGTCGCCGAGCCCCTGCGCCATCCGCGGGAAGCGAGCCGGTTGACACCCGGCTCGATCGCCAACGACAAGAACAGCGAGACCAGAAGGAGGAGGGACAACGCCGAAAGGCTGGACCACACCGAGCGCGTGACGATCGAGAGGATGTAACCGAGCCAGAAGATGGCGACGGCCTTCCACACCCAGCGCGGCATGTGCTCGGGCGGCAACCACGGCTGGGGGTCTGACATCAACGCCGAGCGTAGTTACCAACCGCATCGCGAAGGGTGGAGGCCAGATCCCCTCGCTGCACCACCGCCACCTCGCCGAGCCCCAACCAACCGGCCATGGCGTGCAGTTCCGGTGCGAGATCATCTGCTAGCGGCCCGACCGGGACACCAGGTTCTGCGAACGAACCCTGCACCAGCAGGGCTCCGGCCTGTCGATCGGCCTTCATGTCCAGCCGGCCGACCACACTGTCGCCCCACAGGATCGGCAACACGTAGTACCCGTAGATCCGCTTCGGCGGCGGCGTGTAGATCTCGATCCGATAGTGGAAACCGAACAAGCGGCTGGCCCGATCGCGGTTCCACACGACCGGGTCGAAGGGGGTCAGCAGTGCGCACGAGGTGATCTTGCGCGGGATTCGCGCGTCGTTGTGGACGTACGCCGGCTGTGTCCAGCCTTCGACCTCGACCTGCCGGAGGGTTCCTTCCTCGACGAGCTCGGCGACCAACGGCTTGCACGGAGGCCTCAATTGGCGGTGGTAGTCCGTGAGATCCGCGAGGGTCCCGATCCCGTGATGGCGCGCGGCGAGCTCGAGCAGTTGCTTGCGAGCCTCGCGCTCCGGCACCTCGGGCCTGGCCAGCACCTCGGCCGGGATGACGCGCTCGGTGAGCTCGTAGATGCGAGCGAAATCGCCGGGGCGTCGCGTCACAGTGACGCGACCTTTCCAGAAGAGGTGTTCGAGGGCGACCTTGGCGTCGTCCCAGTCCCACCACGCGCCCTTCTTGCCGACGCGCTCCGACAGATCACCTGCGGCGACGGGACCGTCCTCCTCAATGCGCTTGTACACCTCGTCGACGTAGCCCGGTCGTCGTTCGCCGAGGGTGAAGTAACGCGACCACTTGTGTTCAAGCTCCATCTTCCAACGATGGAGTTGATAGTGGGCCATGTCGACGTGCGATGCCTCGTGGACCCAATACTCGAAGATCTCACCGAACCGTGTCGCATCACCGATGAGGGTTCTAGGGTGCGGGCCCAGCCGGGCGAACAGCGGCAGCTCCTGACTGCGCACGAGCACGTTGACCGAGTCGATCTGGATCAGGCCCATGCGGTCGAGCACGCGGCGGAAGTGCCGCCGATCGACGCGGCCCTTCGGACGTGGCTCGGCGAAGCCCTGGGCGCCTAGGGCGATGCGCCGCGCTGTAGCCAGCGTTACCTTCTCGGAGGCCACCTCTGCTCAGTCGGCAACGGTGATGGTGACCGAGTTGATGACGACGTCGGTGCGCGGCCGATCGCTGCGATCCGTCTCGACCCTCTGCATCGCGTCGACGATCTCGAGACCCTTGACCACCTGACCGAAGTGGTTGTACTGCGGCGGCAGGTTGACCCCGCTGGGACCACTGATCAAGAAGAACTGGCTCCCGTTGGTGTTGGGCCCGGCGTTGGCCATGGCCAATGAACCGATCTGGTAACGCTGCTTCACGGGCTCGTCGCTGAATCGATATCCCGGGCCGCCACGACCTGTGCCCGTCGGGTCGCCGCCCTGACACATGAA
>JANMMQ010000169.1:0-1777 GCA_031373465.1 Ilumatobacteraceae bacterium
TCATCCACCGAGCCGGACCCCGTGCCGCTTCCGTCAGTGGGGCGAACAGGGGGTAGCCACCGAAACGGACGCTGGCCCCGGCGAGCACGAACAGCACGGCGGCGACGGTGACGATCCTGATGTGCCACGCCAGGGTGGGCAAGGACTCGTCGGACAGCCGAGGGATGACTCGGAGTCTGGCGTGCACTGCGAGCGCGCCGGTGAGCGCGAGCAATCCGAGCTTGATCTGCACTACGTGAGCGATCGGATTCGATCCGAACCAGTGTTCAGGTGAGCCGAGCAGGTGGTGGGCAAGCCACAAGCCGGTGAGGATCTGTGTTGCCAGCGCTGGGAGCCCGACGCGCTCGAAGTTGTGCTCGAAGTCGCTGATGATCGAGGCGCAGCCCGCCTTGAGGGCTCTCGGCAAGATGGTGAGGGCGAGGGTGAGGTGGCCACCGACCCAGATCGTGGCGCCGAGTAGATGCAGGCTGAGAGCTATGTAGTAGCCCGCCACGCTCAGGTCTTCCGAGCCCGCGAGCGCAGTGCAGCGCGTGCTCCTTGGACGAGCATCCCGCCGAAGGCGGCCATCCACGCGGCCAACGCCACGGCGAGCGTGATCTTCGGGGCCCAACCAAGGTGTTCGAGTTCCACGACACTGCGCATCTTGAAGGTCGCCGCGCCGTACATGCCGAGGGGGAAGACCAACGCCCAGTAGGAGGGGTGGTAGCGGAGCGGGACCTTGCGGACGATGTGGCGCCAGACGCCGATCGAAACCATGAGCGGGAACCAGAAGGTGGCCGTGGCCCAGGCCAGTGTCACGAGTCCTTCGATGAGTGGTGCGAGCCGGTCGACGCGGGGCGACACGGTGCGGGTTGCGAGGAGGTTGGAGCCGGCGAGAACGGTGATCGCTACCGCACCGGCGGCAATCCATGCAGGCGGGTCGGCTTCGGTGGGTTCGAGCGTTTGGAAGGTCCAGCGTAGGAAGACCATGGTCATGACGATGAGGTAGAGGACGAGGCCGAGGCAGAACGCGGCGATGCAGGCGAACGCGAGGAGATCGTTCGGGTCCCGGCCGAGCAGCAGTGCGCCGAGCACAGCGATCGACTCGGTGGAGACGGTGAGCAGGAACCACGAGCCGTTGATGCCGGCTCCCAGGCCTGGCTTGTCGTGGCGGAGCACGTCGGCGATCAGTGTCGAGTACACGAGAAGCACGTACATCGGCAGGCTGCACCACCAGAGGATCTCGGCCAGGGTCCACCAGCCGTGTATCAGTGCCGATGCACTGCCGAGGACGTTGGTGCCGGCGACGATCGTGAGGAACGCGAATCCTTTGGCGTGGCTGGTGAGGTCGGTGACGAATGGTTTTGTGAACACGATGATCCGGATGACGATCAGCACGACGAGCACGGCGTACGCAGCGGCGGTGACGAGGTAGAGGCTTTCGGCGAGCCAGACGATCAACTGTTGTGTGGCGGCGATGGCGACGATCCCGGTTGCCATCACGAGCGCGAAGTAGCCGGGGAAGAGCGTCGCGACCGGGTTGACCCGCGGCTGTGGTTCGGGTTGGGTCGTGGGGGCGGCGGTCACGGTCGTAGGTAGCGAAGGAAGGCCGCCGCTGCGACGGCGAGGGCGACTGAGACGCCGGCGGTTGCCCAGGCGAGTGACTCGGTGTCGGTCTGGAATGCCTCGACGGCGACGGTGATCAGGAACACTTGGAACGCGACGAGGATGATCACGTAGAGCGGGACGGCTGATGAAGTGCGCCGTCCGCGGGCGGTGGTCTTCATGTCTGTCGCCC
>JANMMQ010000173.1:0-13677 GCA_031373465.1 Ilumatobacteraceae bacterium
CCACCTGCCGACCTACATCTCGCTCAGCGTCATCGCTGTCGTGCTCACCGTCGCGATCATCGCCTCCCTCCGAGCCGACCAGCGTGACTGAGACCCCGACGTGACCCCGCCGCACGACCTCCCAGTCGCCGACGCAACGACGATCGACGAGCCCGGCGGAGTCGACCCCAGGCGAAAGCCGCCCGCTGCTGATGAATCTCACCGCTGACGCTCCCCCAGGTCCGCGGCGCGGCCCGCGACAACCATCAGACCAACGACTCCCTCGACGACAGATCCGTCGGCGAACAAGCGGTACCGCTCGATACCTCCGCCAATCGGTGCAATCACCACGCCGCAGCACGTCTCCACGAGCTGCGGCGTCCCGATCGCACGCCGGTCGCACCGGCGTCGCGACGACCGACGTCAGCGGAGCGCGATGAGCGTTCCCTCGGACGAGGAGGTACTCGAGTCAGACGAGGTCGGCGACACACGGCCTGGCGACTCGCCATCCGAGCCGGGCGCGTCGGCCGATCGCGGCGGCCACAAGTCGGCCGTCGGGGCGGGGGCCCTGGCGATTGGTGCGCTCGGCGTCGTATTCGGCGACATCGGGACCAGCCCGCTGTACGCCCTCCGTGAGGCGATCGAGCACCAACACCTCGACGTCACGCGCCGCAACTCGATGGGTGTCGCCTCCATCGCGTTCTGGGCACTGATCGTGATCATCTCCGCCAAGTACATCGCCCTGGTCATGAAAGCCCAGAACCATGGCGAAGGCGGCATCCTCGCATTGACCGCCTTGATCATGCCCAAGTCGGCCAAGAGCCGCACGGCCGGGGGACTGGTCATGCTCGGCGTGTTCGGCACCGCCCTGCTCTACGGCGACGGTCTGATCACCCCGGCGATCTCGGTGCTCAGCGCCGTCGAGGGGTTCCGGATCGCGTCAAGCGCATTCGAGCCCGTCGTGATCCCGCTCACATGTGTGATCCTGGTCGCGTTGTTCTTGGTGCAACGCCGCGGCACGCACGCAATCGGCAAGGTGTTCGGGCCAGTGATGGTGGTCTGGTTCACCGTGCTCGGCCTCCTCGGACTGCTGCAGATCGTGCAGCAACCCGGCGTGCTCGGCGCCGTCAACCCGATCCACATCGTGAACTTCTTCGCCGCCGAGCCACTCAAGGCGTTCCTCGCCCTCGGCAGCATCTTCCTCGTCGTCACCGGCGGCGAGGCGCTGTACGCCGACATGGGACACTTCGGACGTCGCCCGATCGCAATTGTCTGGTACAGCATGGTGCTCCCCGGGTTGCTCCTGAACTACTTCGGGCAAGCCGCGCTACTAATCCGCGACCCCACCGCGATCGAAAGCCCCTTCTACCGGATGGCGCCCGAGTGGGCGATCACCCCACTGGCGGTACTCGCCACGATGGCATCAGTGATCGCCTCGCAAGCGCTGATCTCTGGCGCCTTCTCGTTGACGGTGCAAGCGGTCCAACTCGACTACCTGCCGCGCGTCGCGATCCGACACACCTCACGCGACCACCAGGGGCAGGTCTACGTGCCCCTGGTCAACTGGGCGCTGATGATCGGCTGCGTCGGCCTCGTCATCGCCTTTCGCACATCCAGCAACCTCGCAGCCGCATACGGAATCGCCGTCACCAGCGTCATGATGATCACCACGATACTCATCGCCGTCGTCGCCCGCCGCAACTGGGGATGGTCACGAGCGAAGACCGCCATCGTCATGACCCCAGCTCGCCATCGACACCGGATTCCTCGCGGCTAACGTCCCCAAGATCCCCCAGGGCGGCTGGTTCCCGCTCGCCGTCGCCGTCGTCCTGCTCGCCCAAATGGCCACCTGGCGCAAAGGCCGCCAACTCGTCGCCGCGCGCATCCACCGCGGCGAGCGCCCGATCGACGAAGTACTCGACGAGTCCACAGACGTCACCCGAGTCGATGGCACCGCCGTGTTCCTGTTCAAAGACCAAGGCATGGCGCCCCCCGCCCTGATCAACAACCTGCGACACAACAAGGTGCTGCACACCACCACCGTGATCGTGTCGATCGCCACCGAGAAGATCCCGCGCGTACCCGCCGAAGAGCGCGCCCAGGTGACCAGCATCCGGCCAGACGTCTATCAGGTGCGGTTGCGGTTCGGATTCATGGAGGAAGCCGACGTACCCGCCGCCCTCGCAGCCGTCCGCCTCCACGGGCACACGGTCGACCTGCAGCAAGCCACATACTTCATCGGTCGCGAATCGGTGATCGCCAGCAAGATACCCGGCATGCACCCACTGCGCGAAGAACTGTACGTGTTGTTGAACCGCGGCGCCGACAGCACCAGCCGCTTCTTCAACCTGCCACCCGACCGCGTCTTCGAGGTCGGCTCACACGTCGAAATCTGAAGGCGTTCAGCCCAACGGTGTCGCGCCCTCCCTGCTCGGTCGACCGTACGATCGACGCCGACCAAGTGGTCGCTATCCTCCTCAGGGCTCGTGCCCGAACGCGGAGCGGGTGTTTGACCGCTGACGTTGGCATCGTCGATGAGTTGATCGGGACAGTTCTCGGTCCGCTGTAGCTGCTCGGGGTGCAGCGCATCATCTCATCGAGACGCCCGACGCTTGCATGGCCGATTCCGGCAACCTCTCAACAACGTCCCAGGCGTGGCACCTCAGCGCCCACGCGGTCGGCTATCGCCTTGAACGCATCACCCAGCTCACCAGGAGGAACGCCGCTACGACCAACCCTTCACAGCTGCGACCGACAGGCAGTTGTCAGTGATCGTCGCCAGCGGCGTGATCGAAGAGAGCTCCGTGATGGCGCAGTGGCCACGATGGGTCAAGGATTCACTCTCGCGTCGCTTACGGAGGAAGCCCTGACGGTCGGACTCGAAGTACTTCGTGCTCGACACTTCGGTGGTATGCGACCACCCGCACGCACCATCCAGCCACGCCAGGCCGCCGGCTCAGATAGCGAACCGAGAAGCCTCATGCTCAACGTCAGACAACTCATTCATCACCTGTCAACGCTCGATCCGGAGCTCCCGATCGGCGTCATCGACATCGACCGGAACTCCACATCCCAACGAGCAACCAGACTTCGGAGCCGACCGAATTCCCTGAGACGATCCATCGGCAACGCCACCCGCACGACTGCGCTGCTCGTTGTGTTGTCCGACATGACGGTCCGCTTGGTTTGGTGGCGCCGATGTCGCAGGTTGAGGTTGACAGGCAGTCGTCGCGTGGGCAGTTGGCGGGGTGCACGTCGGCGGCGTCGGGTCGACCTGAAGTCGGGGGTGCTCGCGAAGACTCGGACAGTCGCTACGTTCTTCGTGTGGACCGTTCGGATGAGGAGACCGCTGGTTGGGTCTTGGATCTCCGCGGGCGCATCGACGTCCTTGTGAATGAATATCGATCATCGCTGCACGACTGTCTGGATGAGTTGACCGAAGATGAGGCCCGGCTGCGCCTCGTACCCTCCAAGACGACATTGCTCGGGCTGGTCAAGCACGTCAGCTACGTCGAAGGTGTGTGGTTCGACCAAGCAGTCACCGGACGTACGTCGATCGGGGCTGGCATTGCGAGCACACCCGATCAGTCCTTCACGATCAGAGCATCGGATACGATCGCGTCTGTTCAGGCGTCCTACCGGCGTCGATGCGAAGCCTCACGGCGGACGATGGCCGATCTCGGACTCGACGTGCGTGTCAGCGGTCGCGGTGATCGCCCGGTGTGGGCGCTACAGATCCAGGTCCTGCGCGAGCTCGCACAACACGCAGGGCACGCCGACATCCTGCGCGAGCAGATTCTCGCACGCTGCACCCGACAACGACCAGACCCGTGACAGTCCGCTCCCAACGGGCCGTCGTTGTCATGCGACCCTCTCGCTCGTTGAGCAGCGTCCAGGATCTGAAGCGACGTACGACGCAGCAACGTACCTCCTGAGCGGGTCGCGACCGGTCGCGCAACATCGGGTTCGCTGGCGCCATTCGCGGACGTCGATGAGGCGGCGGTCAGTGCGCAGTCATGAGCCGTCAGGACGGCAGCGTTGCGCCGAACGCGGCGAGCGCGGCGATGACCGGGGCGACATTGCGGCTGGCCTCGATGAGCGAGTACTCGACCGATGCAGACTGGTCAAATGTGGCTTTCGGCTGCCTCGCGACCGGCAGCAAGGATGTTGTCGACAAGCGCGTTGGTGCGACCTCGATCGACGTTGGTGATGTGGGCCGCCATTCGATTGCGCCCGGCGGATGTGAGGTAGAACCGCTCATAGAGCGCGTTGCGGCCGCCGAGTTGCGATCCGACGAATTCCCATGCGAGACGGAACAATCCTGCACGTTCGACGGCAGTGGTGCCGTCGGCGCCATGCATGAATTCATCGATCAAAGGGCGCGTGTCGGGGTCGTTGAGTAGCGCCAGGCTCGGCGTTGCAAGCAGGTTGTGGCTACCGATCAGGGTGATGATTTCGTTGACACGCGGGAACCAGACAGCCAACAACGATCGCATCGGGGTAAGCGCACGCCCTCCAGGAAAGAACACGCCGGTTCCGATGTCGTAGCCCTCTTCGGTCGAGGCAAAGATGGCGCTACGTGTGACTTCGACGTAGCTCAACAGTTCGCCCAGCATCTCAAGAGTCGCCGGGCTGTGGTCGCCAATCATCTCTGCCATTCGCGTCGCGAGCCCGTATGCGAACTCCAACTTCGTCAACGCCCGAATCGTCGTCTGAGTCGTCATGTTCTCGAGCAGACCGGTACGGCTGGACGTGTTGTAGATCTCGACCGAACCTGGTCGCCCGTCGAGGAAGCAGAGTTCACGAGGGATCTCGACGTCGTCGAAGATGACAAAGGCATCCTGTTCGTCGAATCGGCTCGAGATCGGGCGATCGAAGGCGTTGGCGTTGACCGAGGCCGAGTCGCGACACACGAATTTCAATCCGGGTACGTCGACCGGAATCGAGAATGCCAGCGCGTAGTCCTCGGCGCCATCCGGTATCGGCAACGCGGGATACACGGCGATCTCGTCGGCAAACGGGGCAAGTGTCGCCAAGATGCGTGCGCCGCGCACAACGATCGACTGGGGAGTTTCGTCAACTTTGTGGAGGGTGACGGTGTTGCCGAGGATGATGCCGTCCGAGCGCTTGTCGATGTTCGGTTGGATGATCGTGTGCGTGAGGCAGACATCGTCGCGTCGAAGGCGCTTCTGAAATGTGAGCAGATTTTGCTCGCCCTGTTGGTTGATGCGAAGCGATCCGGCCCACCCTTCCGACTGCGCGGCGAAACTGGCGAACTTCACGTTCATGTAGTCGGGGGTGCGACCCATCAAGCCGTTGGTCGCTTCAGCAATTCTTGACAGACCTCGCACTCGTCTCCAGAGGTCATCGACGGACCGAGGATGCATGTGGCTGATGCCGATCAGCTCACCGGTCTCATCGTCGGCAATGAGGCAATCGTCGGCGAACTCATGCTGCCGGTCGAAGATGCCCGCCAAGGTTCGCGCAGCTCCAGACGTGGCTAGGTCTGTCGTCACGTCGGCTATCATCCGCCCATCGATCGAAATCCAACGGCGACGATCGCGAAGCCCATGCAAAAAATCTGCCCCGGTACGTGCTCCCATCTATCCCCCAAACCTGCGCCGTACGACAGAATCAGCGCCAGGTCAGTGCGAGCCCCGGCGCCCCTCAGCTCGAACAGTACCCTGGCCGCAGTGGGCGCCGGACCAGCGTGAGGTCGTTGAGATCTGAGTCGACGATGCTACTCCGAACACGTAGCGGCGGCCGCCAACGCAACAAGTCGTTCCATACGCGGTCCGAAGGGGACAGATTCCGTTCGCTGCCGATCAACGCCATCCCAGCGCGCGAACGCTTCGATGAAGTGACAGCGATCCGTCGCCGTGCCAGCCGACGCTGAGCAACATAAACGTTTTGTGACGGGGCTCGGCGCCGGCTCGGCGAACAGAGGGTCGAATGGCAAACCGCCGACGCGACACTCCTCGGTCCAGAGTCTGGCCAAGCTCTTGATCATCGCGGCCGATATCGAAGTTAGGCGCACCGAAGCGGGGCCGCGGCACCGCTGGGAACGCGCTTCGGCCAGATATTCATGAACGTGGCATTTTCGACTGCTCGGCCGCGAAGAACTGCCGCGCCGTGAACTCGTACGGGCTCATCGAGACGAGCAACGCTGCCCTCGACCTCGTCGTGCTACCGGGCGCTAGGTCATGACGCACGCTCCATCGCCAGAGTGGCCGACGAGCACGTGCGGAGCCGTTCGCCTACTCGTGCGAGCACAGGACGCCGGGACTTCCGAATCCTTTCACGGCGCAACGCTGACTGCAGGAGCAGCAGAACCGTTGGCCATCAACGGACAATGTCACGACCGCCCACGAACAGGGTTGGCACGGATCCCTTCGACGTCACGTCCCATCGAGCAATGCACGGTGCCTGTCGCCCTGATCAGTCGATTGTCGGGCAGCGAACTGGCGGGCCCACGAGCACGAAACCGGCACGCTCCCTTCCCTCAGTCTTCCCAATCACGCCGAGACATGGCCGTAGATTTCAGCCAACGGTTCATTAGCTATCGCTTATGGACAGCACGAATTACCTGCTCAAGCCGACTTTCCTAGCGCTCCCGGGAGTGTGCTCCCGGGAGGATTCGAACCTCCGTCTTTGGGTTAGGAAACTGCGGTGGGGCCGCTATCGATGCCGGTAGACGGCGTCGACGATCGACAAGGCGACCAAGCCAACCTCGGGTGAGGCCAGAGGCGTGAAGCCCGTGGCGCAGCACTGCGCAAAGTCGAGCATCTGGGCCGTGTACATCGGCAGTCCGCAATGGATGTAGTCAGCTGGTGGCGGTGTTGCCGGAGTGTACTGCGGCCAGATTCGGTCGTATCCGGACGTGCCGTAGACCTCGGTATCAGCCTCAACACCGTCAAGCCGTGGTTGGCGCCAACCACACTCGATCACGCTACGGACTCCGTTGGACCATTCGATGAGCACGACTCCGTCGTCATCGACGTCGTAGTCGCCAAACGATGTGCCGATGGAACCGACCACGCGTGTTGGTAGGGGATCGCCGAGCAGGAATCGCGCGGTGTCGATGGCGTGAATTCCCATGTCGATGAGTGCGCCACCACCGGACAACGCGGGATCGGTGAACCAGCCTGATGGTCCCCATCCGGCGTGTATCCCGTAGCCGCGGGTGCGAACTGGTGTGCCGATCGATCCCGAAGCTATGCGGTCGCGGGTGGCGATGACCTCGTCGCGGTACCGCCACATGTGCCCGACGAGCAGTGTGGTGCCGGCACTCCGTGCAGCAGCCGCGATCTCTTCGGCCTGCGCAGTGTTCAACGCCATCGGCTTTTCGAGGAGCACGTGCTTTCCGGCAGCGATGGCTGCCAACGCCTGGGGGTGATGCAGAGAGTTGGGGGAGCCGATCACGACCGCATCGACATCGTCGGCCGACACCGCCTCTTGCCAAACTGTGGTCGCACGAGCGATGCGATGTCGCTTGGCGAACGCTTGCGCTCGACCCAGATCATGTCCAGACACCACTGTGACGTCAAGCCCGGCTTCGGCGGCCGCACGCGTGTGGATGTCGCCGATGAACCCGTAGCCGACGACGGCCAATCGCAGTGGGGCCGTCACGATTTGGCCGCCAGGCGACCGGCGTGGGCGCTGATGCGAGCCACAGCGCGTGCCACGTCGAGCACGTCTTCGCGTTCTGCGAGCAGCAGCCGGTGCTGCAGCCATACCGTCGTGGCGGCAGCTGCTTCTGCGCGGGGCAGATGAATCGAGGCGTAATCGATGGTTGGAGCACTCGTTCGTAGCCGAGGACCGAAGTTTGCCGACCGGAACACGGCGAGGTCACTGAGCGAGGGGTACGACACCCCCATGGGGATTCCTTCTGCGGCAAGCGCCGCTTCGAAGGCTCGCAACGGCAGAGCGGCGAAGCGTTCGCTGTCGTAGTGGAAAATGAAGCAATAGTTGCCCTGGGAGTCCATCCGGTCGTCCCGGCGCGGCGAGCGGATTCCTGGAATCTCGTCGAGCGCGGCGTTGAGGACGACCGCGTTCTCGTTGCGAACGCGATTTTGCTCGGGGAAGCGATGAAGCTGGGCGAGCAGGACGGCACCTTGCCATTCAGTCATCCGCAGGTTCGAACCGACGGTGGCGTGGTGGTAGAACCATTCGCCTTTGACCCGGCCGCAATCCGCGTAGGCCCAGGCTCGATCGCGCAGTGTCTCGTCGTTGCAGATCAGCACGCCACCTTCGCCGGCGGTCATCAGCTTCGAACGCTGCATCGAGAAGCTGCCGAAGTCACCCCACGAGCCGACGCCGCGGCCGCGCCAGAAGGTGCCGTGAGCGTGGGCGCAGTCTTCGATCAGCCGCAGTCCGCGCCTGCTGCATAGTTCGATGAGGGCGTCGAGATCGCATGCCGCGCCGGCGACATGAACAGCGATGATCGCCTTGGTTCGCGGTGTAATCGCGGCCTCAGCGGCAGCGGGATCGATGCACAACGTGTCGGGGTCGATGTCGACCAATACCGGCGTGGCATTGACGGCGAACACCGCTGTCGCCGAGGCGACGAAGGTCATGCCTGGAACGATCACTTCGTCGCCTTCGCCGATGTCGCATCCGACAAGAGCCGCTTCGATGGAGTGTGTACCGTTGGTCAAGGCCATCCCGTACGTGGCACCGTGATAGGCGGCGAATTCCGTGGCAAAGCTGGCGGCGACGTTGCCGTCGCCCTGCCACCAGCCGCCTTGCTCCAAGACGTCGAGCAGACCGGTTCGTTCAGTCTCGTCCCAGATCGGCCAGCTCGGATAGTCCACATGACGAATTGGAGTGCCGCCGAGGATCGCGGGCGTGTCGAGCAGGCTGGTCATGTGGTGATCCCCTGATGATCGCGTCGGTATGTTGACATCGACAATGCCGCGCGGTCGGCGACGATGACGACCTGTGGGTGTCGTTGCAGGATGCTCGCTGGAACCTTGGTGGTTGGTCGCCCGTCGAGGCAAGCGGCGAGCGCCGACGCCTTCGACTCGCCGATGACGACGAGCACGATGCATGAAGCCAAGAGAATTGTTGCCAAGCCCTGGGTGATGGCCCGGTGAGGAACGACGTCGACTCCCGAAAAGAACCGGGCGTTGTCTGCCCGGGTGACGGCCGACAACTCCACCACCCTCGTGGTCGAGTCGAACGATGACCCTGGTTCGTTGAAACCCAGATGACCATTTCGACCAAGGCCGCAGATCTGCAGGTCAATACCGCCGATCGAGCGGATCACGTGCTCGTACTCCTGTGCTGCGTCGTCGAGATCGGCGCCATCGACATCGGGGCCGAACAAATTCGTCGCCAAGATTCCGAGCGGCCCAGCGAGCTGTCGCTCGATCGTGGAGCGATATCGGTGATCGTCGGCGACCGGCAAGCCGACGTAGTCGTCGAGCAGGAAGAGCCGGGTGTCGGATGTGATCGAACGACGACGAACGAGTTCGGCGTACACCGGCTGCGGCGATGCGCCTGTAGAGACTCCGAGCGTCGAAGGCGACAAGTCGGTCACCAGATCGGCAACGATCGAGCCGACCCCCGCAGCCGTGGTCACGACCACATCCATCGCCTCAGCCTTCCCGCAGCGCTCGCCTGGCCAGGGCGAGCACAGAGTCGTCGACAACCAATCCGTTTGCGGCCGAATACCACAGGTGCTGTTCTTCGACGAACGAGGGCATGCGTCGCAGCGACGCCTCGACCTCGTCCCACGTCACACCGAGGTCAGCGAGGCCAGTGCGCATCTGCGCGGCATCGGCGATTCGCCTCGGTCGTTCGGGGTCATTGCCCTGGATCGCCGACATGATGAGGACGCCCATGGTGACCAGCTCGCCGTGCATGATCGTGCGCCCGGTGACCTCTTCGAAGCTGTAGGCGAAGAAGTGCTCGCTGCCTTCTTCAAACCGGGCGTGACCCAAATCGTGACAACGCCGACCAATGTCGCGATGGCATTCCATCAACCGACGCACACCGTCGTCATCACCTGCAGCGAGCGACGGGGCCAACGACTCAAGTTCATCAAGGTAAACGAGCGACATCGCTGCCGCCTCGTCATCCCACGGAAAATCGCGGCCAGCTGCGACACCGATCTGCCAGTCGAACCGGGCAGTGTGACACGACAGCACGTCACCGATCCCACCGCGAACCAACTCCGCAGGGGCCGCAGCCATCAGATCGAAGTCGACCAGCACCCGCTGCGGAACGGCGTCGCCTTCGTAACGGACACCACCCAAATCGCGCAGCGCGGTCATGCGTGTGAAGCAGGCGTTGACGGAGGGCAGCGATGGCACCTGGTAGAGAGGGATCACCCGTTTCCAATGCAGCCACTTCGCGGTGTCCATCGCCGATCCGCCGCCAATGCCGACCACGGCATCGACCTCCGGCATCGTCTCCACGAGATAGTCGAGGTGTTGCGGGGAGAGGTCCCCAGCGGCGATGACAACGACAGGCTGGTGCGCCAGCCGCGGTTGCAGAATGGCCCACGGCTCGGGGTGGGCGATGACCGCGTAGTTCGTCATCTCGGCGCTCAACGTCACGAGCAGATCGCGTCCGTAGATCGTCGGGAAACCCTGCGCGTCCGCGATCACAGCCTTTCTCCCAACGAGTCGAGGAGTTGTTGCAAGCCGCCGAATCTGACGACGCGGAATTCTTCGGCGACGTCGAGCCCGTGCCGTGCGCCAACCTGCGCCGAGGCGGAACGCACGAGTTGGGCCAACAGCGGTTCGACATCGTTCGTCGCCAGTGCCTGGTCGACCGCGTCGATCCGCCAACCACCGGTGCGGGCTTGCATCTGCAGCTGCTTCATGAAGTTGCGCATCATCGTCGCATGGGCACATGCCGCGGCAACCTTGCGGTCGAGCGTGGCGACGATGTCGATCACGTCAGTGATCCGCTGCACCGAGCGGCCGAAGTACCAGCGCTCGAAACAACCGTGCGGCTGCAGACCTTCCGCCAGGTGCTCGGGATGGTGCTTGTCGAACTGGGCCGTCCAGAACCCCTCGTCGGTCGCAGCTGCAACCTTGTGGTGGTCCTGATTGTCCTCACCGTACATCGCGTACGGATCGAATGTGACCAGGGCATACGGCCGATGAACCCGAATTTGACGGATGATCATCTCCCTCAACCGCACCTCGCTGACATCGGCGAGAACATCGGTCGGCTCACCAAGCTCGACAACTTCTGCGACACCCAGAATGTCACATGCCTTGCGGAACTCGGTGATATTGGCGGTGATGGTCTCGTCCTCAGAAAGACCAACGGAATCCCAACGATCATCGGTCACACGAACGACAACGACCCGATAGCCGGCATCGGACCACGCTGCGACTGTGCCACCAATAAACAGAGCAACGTCATCCGCGTGGGCTACGACAACAAGCACGGTACGCCCGGCCCCCGGTTCCAGATCAACGGGAACGACCATGTGCCGACATTACCGCCGTGTCACGGATTTGGTCAACAGTACTGACCAAGTATGGGTTTGGTTGTTCCCCGTAAAAATATTTCAGACAAGTATCTTGTCTAAATACAAACGGTCACCTATTGTGAGCGGTCAGGAGTGAGAAGGACTCCGTAGCAAGGGGGAATCAACCGTGAGAAACACCACACACAGCCGCGGCACACGGTGGCTGGCCATCTCGGGTGTCGCAGCGATGTGCGTCGTTGCCGTCGCCTGCGGTAGCGACTCGAAAGCATCCGACACCGCCGCCGTGCCGGTCGACAGCGCCGCACCCGCGTCGGCCGCGCCCACCGATACCGCAGCACCGAACGTCACCACCGCAGCCGCCGAGACCACGGCTGCAACGGGGGCTTCGTCGTGCGGTGCGGTCGGCGACAAGGGCACCATCGAGGTGTTCCTCATCCCGAGCCCCTCGTCGACCTCGATCCAATCGTTCATCCCGGCGTTCGAGGAGAAGACCTGTATCAAGGTCAATTTCTCGGAGACGCCGTACGGCGAGGCTCACCAGAAGCAGTTGCTGGCCTACCAGCAAGGCGATGGTCAATTCGATGTCGCCCAGTTCGACAACACGTTCCTAGCGCCGTTCGGTGCTGCAAAGGCGATGACACCGCTCGACGATTTCCTGGCCAAGAGCACCGAGTACGACATCGCCGACTTCGCCAAAGGCCAGCAGGACTACGGCAAGTACAACGGCGAGACCCTTGGACTGACCTTGTCTACGGAGCCGATGATCCAGTGGTACCGCACAGACATCTACGACGAACTCGGGTTGAAGCCAGCCACGACGTGGGACGAGTTCCTCGCCAACGCGAAGGCCGTGAAGGAGTCCGGCAAGGGCGACGGCGTTCTGATGGGCTTTGGGCCAAACGTGTCGTGGTGGCTCATGACGCTGCTGTGGAGCTTCGGCGGCCACCTCTACGACGACAACCTCAAGCCAACGGTCAACACGCCCGAAGCGGTGAAGGCCACGGAATACCTGAAATCGTTGCTGCCGTATGCACCCGACGGCGCGATCACCGCAAACGGCGACGACGTGATGTTCAAGTTCTTGGCGCAAGACATCGGCGCAATACTGAACTACTCCGGATACTACGGTGCCACGCTCGACCCGGCAGCCAACAAGTTCCAAGGAAAGATCGGCACCGCACCGATGCCCAAGGGCTCTGCAGACATCACCCACCTTGCAGGCTGGAACATTGGCGTCCCCGCCGACTCCAAGAACAAAGAGCAAGCCTGGCAGTTCCTAGAGTTCGTCCTGGGCAAGAGCAACGCCAAGGCGTACCTCGCCTCCGGTGCAGCCGCGATTGGTAGGAACTCGATCACCTCCGACACGGCGCTCGTCGACAAGCAGCCATACCTCAAGCTGCTGACAATTCCCTCGTCAAGCCGCATCGAACGTTACCCGCAGTTGAAAGTGTGGCCGGAGATGGACGTTGCCATCACCCAGGCGATCACCGCCATCTTGTCGGATCAGACCGGCGTACAGGCCGGCCTCGACAAGTTGAACGACGATCTCGGCCCCATCCTGGCAGCGGAGAAGGGCTGACGTCCGTCAGATCGGACATGACGCGAGCAACCGCAGCAATGACCGATTCCGTCGCGCCTCGAGCGAACGCGCGGGTGCGCAACGGTGCTGATCGTCGCGACCTGTCTGCCGCTGCTCGGCGCACCATGCGTCGTCGGCGGCGGCAGGCGGCGCTGCTGACCCTGCCCTCGTGGCTCATGCTCGCGCTGATGTTCGCTGTGCCGATCGCGGTCGGCATCTACCTGTCGACGCGCAGCGACAAGATCGGCGCATTCGTGCCCGGTCGAGGTGTGGGACTCGACAACTTCCGACGCGACGTCTTCGACCAAGGATTCATCTCCGCTCTCGTCACGACCCTGATCATCACCCTCATCGGGCTAGCAATCCAGATCCCCATCGGTGTCGGCCTGGCCGTGCTGCTCGATCGCAACCTCCGCGGTACCCGCCTGTTCCGCACGGCACTCCTGCTGCCGATGCTGCTCACGCCGGTGGCGGTCGGGTTGATGTGGCGATTCATGCTCGACAGCGATCTCGGTGTCGTCAACTGGCTGCTCGACACCGTGGGACTGTCGCGCATCGGCTGGCTCGGCGAGGAGTGGGCCGCGCGACTGGCGATCGCCATGGTGGACTCCTGGCAGTCGATTCCATTCGTCATGCTGATGGTGCTCGCCGCGCTTTCGACACTTCC
>JANMMQ010000219.1:0-5767 GCA_031373465.1 Ilumatobacteraceae bacterium
CCGCTGTCGGTCAGCGCGGCCTGCAAGAGATCGCCCGGGCCATCGTCGAGTCGCAGGGCAAGGTCGTCGAGCAGCCTGACGAAGGATTCGACACCACGCGCTGCGGACCCCGTGAGGCCGGCGTCGTGTGCGTGTCGCATCGCCTCGACGAACGTCGCGCCCATGCTGGACGCCAGCGCATCGAGCTTGGCAACGCTGGACTCACCGACGCCGCGCTTCGGAACACCCAGCACTCTCTTGACGCTGACCTCGTCGGCCGGGTTGGCGACGGCACGCAGGTACGCCATGGCGTCCTTGACCTCGCGGCGATCGTAGAAACGAGTGCCACCGACGACCTTGTAGGGAATGCCGAAGCGCATCAGCGCTTCTTCGATCACTCGACTCTGGGCATTGGTGCGGTAGAAGGCCGCCATCTCTTTCCACATGAACGACGCGTCGTTCTGCAGGGTTTGCATGGTGCGGGCAACCCACGTCGCTTCGTCGCCCTCGTCTTCGGCGTGGTAGCGGGTGATTCTCTCACCGGTGCCGAGCTCGCTCCACAACTGCTTGTCCTTGCGATCGGGGTTGTTGGTGATGACAGCGTTGGCGGCGTCGAGGATGGCCTGCGTGCTTCGGTAGTTCTGGTCGAGGACGATGGTGGTGACGCTGTCGAACGCCTCTTCGAACTGAGAGATGTTGCGCAGGTCGGCGCCACGGAACCGGTACACGCTCTGGTCGTGGTCACCGACGATCGTGATCTGCTCGTGCTCCGCGGCCAACGCCAGCGCAATCTCGTTCTGCGCCATGTTGGTGTCCTGGTACTCGTCGATGAGAACGTGCTGGAAACGCTGCTGGTAGTGAGCCAGGACATCGGGCTCGGAGCGGAACAGCTCGACCGTCTTCATCAGCAGGTCGTCGAAGTCCATTGCACCGGCCTTCAGGAGCCGGGCCTGGTAGTCGGTGTAGATGTCGGCGTGCTTGCGTTCGAAGATGTTGGCTGCGCGCTCGACCGCCTGCTGCGGGCTGATCAGTTCGTTCTTCCACAGGCTGATCTGGCCGTGTGCTGCGCGAGGCGGGAATCGCTTGGCGTCGAGGTTGAGATCACGGACGACATATCCGGCCAGCCGCTGGGCGTCGGCCTGGTCGTAGATGCTGAACGTGCGCGGATAGCCGAGCCGATCGCCGTGGGCGCGCAGGATCCGGACGCAGGCTGAGTGGAACGTGCACACCCACATGGATTTGGTCACCGGACCGACGAGGTCGGCGACGCGGTGGCGCATTTCTTCGGCTGCCTTGTTGGTGAAGGTGATGGCCAGGATCGCCGACGGCGGCATGCCCTCGTCGATGAGGTGAGCGATGCGATGAGTGAGGACCCGGGTCTTGCCGGAGCCGGCACCTGCCACCACCAACAAGGGGCCGCCGCGGTGCACGACAGCGTCGAGTTGATCGGGATTGAGCAGGTCGAGGTCGAGCGTGGAACGCTGACTCGGAGCGCGCTCATTCGGCGAATTCATGGTGGATCCATCCTACGGAAAGGGTGTCACGTTGAACCCACAGGGTCCCGAATATGGTTGCCCGCGTGATCCGCATCAGGAACGCCCGACCCGACGTGCTGGCCGTCATAGCGATCGGAGGGATGCTCGGCGCCACCGCTCGCTTCAAGCTGTCTGAAGCCCTTCCCACGAAGGCTGGACACTTTCCGTGGGCAACGTTTTGGACCAACATGAGCGGCAGCTTTCTTCTGGGTTTCTTGCTCATCGTGCTACTCGAGCGTTTCCCTCCGACGCGATACATCCGGCCATTCGTCGCAACAGGAATCCTCGGCGCTTACACCACGATGTCCACCTACGCAGTCGAGACGACACTCCTGATAAAGGACGGCCACGCCGCCAGCGCCCTGCTCTACGGCATCGGCAGCATCGCCGCAGGCGTGTTCCTCGCATACGCAGGCATCGTCGTCGCCCGTCTTACCCCACAACGACACCACCGGGAGCGCGCATGAACCTCGAATACGTCCGTCGTGGTCCGGGTCGGCAATGACGAACGTCGCTTGGTTCGCATTCCTTGTGGCCGCTGCCGTCGGTGCCCCGGCGCGCTATCTCATCGACGGGCTCGTCCAAGACCATACCGAAGGTGACTTCCCATGGGGCACCTTCGTTGTCAACGTAACGGGCTGCCTCGTCCTCGGCACGATCACCGGTCTCGGCATCTACCACGGCCTCGGTTCGGCCACCACAACTGTTCTCGGCACCGGCGGAATGGGTGCATACACCACCTTCAGCACCTTCACATTCGAGACCGTCCGCCTCGCCGAGGAGGGTGCCATCAACGAAGCATGCCGAAACGCTGCAGGCAGCTTCGCGATCGGTCTCGCCGCCGCCAGCGCCGGCCTCGCAGTAGCGGCGTTCCTCTGACCGTCAACCGGCACGAAAGCGCAGCCCCGCGCGTCGGCGGATCATCGCCCAGTCGTTGACGACGATCCGCCGCTTTCCTGTTTCAAGAATGCCTTCGAGGCGCGCCTCGTTGAGCACCCGATTGGTGATCCGCAGGCCGACCCCGGTCATCGAGGCCAGCTGCTGTTGGCTGATCGGAAGCTCGGCGCCGACGCGACGTTTCTCGTACACCTCACCCAGCCTCCACAACTGCCGGTAGAGCCGGGTCGAGCTGTCGAGCTCCGACAGCTCGCTGACTTGAGTGGTCAGCCGTTGGACAAGACGCAGCAACGCCTCGATGAAGACATCGGAGATCCGCGGGTAACGCCGTCGCAGGACCTCGATATCGGCGCGCAGGATCTGGATGACCTCGACCTTCGACAGTGCCTGCGCGGTGGCGGTGCGAACACGTTCGTTCGACAGGATTGCCATCTCGCCGAACATCTCCCCTGGCCCGAGGATCGTGAGGAGCACGGGATCGCCGCGCTCGCCGCCGCTCCAGATGCCGACGCGGCCGCTGACAACGACGTACACGGCGTCGCCTGTCTGTCCTTCGTGGTAGAGGTAGGCCTGCGTCGGGATTCTGAGGTGACGGCAACGCCCTTCGAGCGCGGTCCGCTCGCGTTCTGGCAGAGATGCAAAGAGGGAAACGGGCTCGGCAATGAACGCAAAGATACACCAACACGCAAAGTTGCGTGTTGTAACACGCACATGAACGTGGTTAGGAATACCCGAGCGTGCTTTCGTTGCCTTCATGAGGACGAACGCCACACCCGAAGAAGTTGCAGTTTTGGTTCAGCGCCATTTCGACGGCGATTCCAGGGCGCTCGCCGAACTGATCACCATTTTCCAGTCACTCGTGAAGGCCGCGGCGCGCCGAGTATTGCGCTGCTCCACCGATGTGGACGACGCCGTGCAGGACACATGGCTCAACTTCGTCCGCTTCGGTGATCGCATTGCCGATCCTGAGCGCGTGGGCGCGTGGCTCTGGACCGTCGCACTCAACTCGGCGCGCCGCATACAACGCCGTGAAAGCCGATGCATCGTCGCCGACAACGTCGTCGATCTCGCCGATGCAATGACTGACGAGGTCCCCGATCCCGACCACGCGCTGCAGCGCTGCGAGCGCGTGTCACTTGTTCATCGCGCGGCCGCCGAGATGCGCGAGACCGACCAACGCGTGTTGAGCCTGATGATGGACGAGCGCGCCTACGACTACCGCCAGATCAGCACCATCAGCGGCAGGCCGATCGGCAGCCTCGGCCCGACGCGAGATCGCATCATCCGCAAGCTGCGCAGCAATCCCCAAATCCTCGAACTGATGGCCGTCTGACCCGGTGCCCGAACTTTGTCGCTGCCGACATGCTGACTGCGTTCGGAGCGACAAAGTTCGAGGATGTCTGCGCACTCGTGCCGAGGTAGACATGCGGGATGGCGTCAGGCGGGGTTCGGATCGGGCTCTTGTTGCCTCCGTCGGAGGGCAAAGCGCCCGGAGGCCGGTGACCGATGTGGTCGCCGGACCTCGGACGGTTCAGTGAACTGCATGGGCATCGCACCGATCTGGTTGACGCGCTGGCAACTGCGAATGGTGGGGACGAGAGGCTGATCGGCGTCGGCGGCGAGCACCTCGAACGCGCCCGGCTGGCCAACGTTGCCCTCACGGATTCGGCGACCCTGCCGGCGTGTCGGCGGTACACAGGCGTCGTGTGGGGAGCCCTCGATGTTGACTCGCTGCCCGTGGACGTGAAGCGCCGGGCGATGTCTTCAGTCGTCATCGTCTCCGGGCTCATGGGCCTCGCTGCGATGGGCGACCCCACGCCCGACTACCGGTTGAAGATGGGTGCGTCGCTCGCGCCGTTCGGCAGGCTGAGCACGTGGTGGCGTCCACGCCTTGCCGCGCCGTTGACTGCCTGGGCGGCAAGACGGTTCGTCGTCGACCTTCTGCCCAACGAGCATCGCGCGGCATGTTCGGCTGCGCGCATGCGCGGGGTTTCCGTGACGTTCGTCGAGCACAGCGGCAAGGCGTCCGGACACGACGCCAAGGTGGCCAAGGGTCGGCTCGCCCGACACCTGCTGACCATGCAAGGCCATCCACTCGAAGTGCTGCAATCGTGGGCTGACCCACGGTTTGACCTGGTGATCACACCGATCGGCGGATGAACAGCCACTGGTAGCGTCGCCCCAGTGGATGTGATGTCGGCCGCCGATCTCGAACGCCGAACCGCATTGCGGAAGATGAAGGTCGCGGCGACGCTGCTGCTGGTGGCTGTCACCGCCGTGTTCTTCGTCGCTCGGTGGCAGGAGAACCGCCACGACTGGGTCGGCTACATCCGCGCCTTCGCCGAAGCCGCGATGGTCGGCGCACTCGCTGACTGGTTTGCGGTGTCGGCGCTGTTCCGCCATCCCCTGGGACTACCGATTCCGCATACCGCGATCATCCCGCACCGCAAGGACCAGATCGGGCGCTCGCTCGGTGATTTCGTGCAGACGAACTTCCTGACCCGACAAGTTCTCAACGAGCGTCTGGCCGGCGCCCACGTCGGCAAGCGGCTCGGGGATTGGCTGGCCGATGAGAGCAACGCATCGAAGGCCGGCGAGGCCGTCGGCGATCTGTTGCGCGGCGCCTTGGAAGTGCTCGACGACCGCGACGTTGCGTCAGCACTCGAGACGTTGATCGAGCGTCGCGTCAGAGCGACTCCGGTCGCACCGCTGCTGGCGAAGGCGATCGACCTGGCGATCGAAGGCGACCATCATCAGCGGCTGCTCGACGCGATGATGAAAGGCCTCGAGGGCTTTCTCGACGACAACAAATCCACGTTCAGGGAGCGGCTGGAGCACGAGTCTCCGTGGTGGATACCCGACGCGATCGACGACAGGCTCTTCGCCAAGATCTACGGCGCCATGCACAGCTTCCTGGCTGACGTCGGCTCCAACCCGGACCACGAGGTGCGCCGTTCGATCGAGACGCGTGTCGTCGCCTTCGCACAGCGTCTGCGCAGCGATCCAGGTCTGCTGGCGAAAGGCGAGGAGCTCAAGTCCGAGTTACTGGAACATCCCGATGTTCGCGCCTGGCTCGGCTCTCTCTGGGGCGAAGTCAAACGCAACACGGTTGGCGCACTGGCGGATCCCACCAGCGAGCTTCGCGAGCGGCTCGATCTGTCGCTGACGACGCTCGGCAAGCGACTGGCCAGCGAGCCGGAGCTCCAGGCCAAGGTCGATGATTGGGTCATGCGCGCCGCGGGCCATGTGGTCGATCACTATCGCGGTGAGGTCGCCGATCTGATCGCCGGGACGGTCGCCAAGTGGGACGGAAAGGCCACGAGCGAGCGCATGGAGCTGCAGGTCGGACGCGACCT
>JANMMQ010000239.1:0-14312 GCA_031373465.1 Ilumatobacteraceae bacterium
TACGCGGCGCTGATCTACCCGGCCGTCGACATGACCCGCAAGGGCGGATCACTCGATGAGAATGCCTCGGGATATTTCCTCGAGACCGACGGGATGCATTGGTTCATGAACCACTACATCACCGAGACCGAGCGCAGCGAAGCAATGGCGTCGCCATTGCTGCACGCCGATCTCGCGGGCCTACCCGATTGCTTCATCGCCACCTGCGAATATGACCCGCTTCGCGACGAAGGTGAGGCATACGGCGACGCACTGCGCGCCAATGGGGTGCACGTCGAGAGCAAGCGCTACGACGGTCTGATTCACGGCGCCGCCAACATGACCGGCGTGCTCGAGGGCGGGCGTCGCCTCGTTGCCGACGTCGCCGCCCACCTGCGCAAAGCCCTGCACCGCTAGGGCTGGGGAAGCGCAATCGTCACGCCAGTGATGATGTCGACCTGACGGATCATGGCCGGTGCAGCAACGCGAAACGGATGGCCCGGCCCGACGATGCCGTCATCGACCAGTGCTGCTGTGGCCACGGCGGCCACACAGCGACCGTATTGCAGCGTCTCGAACCACTCGACGACGTCGAGGTTGACCGGCGCCATTCGGTGATAGGCGTCGATGAAACGACGCGCCAGCGAGGCAGTGATTGCCCCGACCGGGCGTCGGGCGAGGCGCGGAACCGGCAGGGGCGCACAGTGCAGAAGAGCCGCGGTGAAACCGACGTCGTACTCGCGCCGGCAGAGATTGGCGTTCGTCCAGTCGAGCACGCTGAACGATCCGTCCGCGGTCACGAGCATGTTGAAGGGATGAATGTCGCCGTGACAGACGACCTCCGGTGTCAGTGCGGGGCGGCGATGGTCGAGCCAGGTCAACAATTCTTCGAATCCGCCGAACCGCGCGTCTACGGCGACACGGATCTCGTCGAGTCTCGCTTCGACACCGAGTGAGCCGTTGTCGATTCCAGCGCTCTCGAACTGCTCCCTGATCGGCTGCGGGTCGAGGTCATGCAGTTGCGCCGCAGCAACGCTGAGTTGTCGGGCCACACCACGGATCATCGTCGGCAAACGGAGCAGCGCAGGGCCGATGCTGAGGCTGCCGAGCGGCGCTTCGCCCTCGGCTCGCTCCATCACCATGAACGCGCCGCCGAGCTCGGTGTCGAAGCCGTCGAGCACGACGCGCGGTGTTTGGTACCCCTGCTCGGCAACGGCACGCTGCACGATGGTCTCACGCATCGCCGCGTCGCCCCTCGGCATCACGCGCAGCACCAAACGCCCGGCGAGATCCGGTGGCGGACGATCCAACTCGAAGCCGTAGATCTTTGCCAAGAACCCGCCGGTCATCGCAGTCGGCGGCTCGGTGAACGTCTGCTTCTCTCCGGAATGACCCGAGACAATCCGCAACAACGCCTCGTCGATCATCCACACACGCTAGAACGAACGAATGAACTCTCACATCGAGCTTCGCAGCGACAACGCCGCGGGCGTGGCCCCCGAGATCATGTCGGCCATCACTGCTGCCAACGCCGGTTCGGCGCTGGCCTACGGCGCCGACGAATGGACGTCAGAGCTGCGTGACAAGGTTCGCCAAGTCTTCGAGCATCCGGACGCCGAAGTCTTCCCGGTGATCAGTGGAACGGCTGCCAACTCGCTGGCATTGTCCGCACTGTGCCCGCCGTGGGGGTCGGTGCTGTGTCATCAGACGGCGCACATCCTGCGCAGCGAGTGCGGCGCGACGTCGATGTTCGGTGGTGGAGCCGTCATGCAAGGTCTGGGTGGCGACGACTTCCGGCTGACTCCTGCAGTCGTCCGCCAAGCCTTTGACGCGACTCGTTGGGGGGACCCGCATCACTCCCAGCCCTCTGTGCTGTCGTTGACCGTGCCCAGCGATCACGGCAGCATCTACACCACGCTGCAGATCCGCGAGTTGACGGCGGTCGCGCGTGAACGGCATCTTCGCGCCCACCTCGACGGTGCACGCGTTGCCAACGCAATCGCCGCCCTGAACTGCAGTCCCGCCGATCTGACGTGGCGTGCCGGAATCGACGCATTTTCGCTCGGGGCGACGAAGAACGGTGTCCTCAGCACGGACGCGATCGTCTGCTTCGACCCGGCGATCTCCGAGCAGCTCGTCTACCGCGTCAAGCGTGCCGGACACGTTGCATCGAAGATGCGCTTTCAATCGGTCCAACTCACTCGGTATCTGACCGATGATCTGTGGCTGAACCTCGCCCGGCACTCGAACTCGGCAATGTCGCGACTTGCCGATGGGCTGCGCGGGCTCGGCGTCGAGTCGCTGAACGATCCCGACGTCAACATGTTGTTCGTCCGACTCGACCCACGTGCCATTGATCGAATGGCCGATGCGGGGCTGCTGTTCTATCGCATGAGCGGCGACACGGTCCGGCTGGTCACCAGCTTCCAGACGACCGTCGAGGACGTCGACGAAGCTCTCCTTCGCATCAAGACCGCGATGACCGGCTAGCGGTCTACCGCCGACTCATCGCCGCCGGGCATGTTCTGGCTGGCCAGACCGACGATGTTGCCCTCGCTGTCGGTGAGGAACGCCATCCACTCTTCGGCACCGGCGGGACCGAACATCCCGGTCTCGTCGTTGAAGATCACATGTGGCTCACTTGCGATGGCAAAACCATCGGCCCGAAGCTGCTCGACCGTGGCCCGCACGTCGTCGACACGGAGGTAGATCAGAGCACTCGGAGCGCCGCGCTCGATCAGCAGGCGAGTCTCGCCGAGACGGAAGAATGCCAATCCCGGCGGGTCGAACGTTGCTATCGGTGGCTCACCCAACAAGCGGGTGTAGAAGGCGATCGCGCGTTCCAAATCGTCGGCGTGCTGGGCGACCTGGTGCAAGATCATCGGCGCGACCTCTGGGTTGAGGCGGGCATCTTCCGCTCGCTGATCCACACCGCGAGCAGAACGAGTAACGCACCGACGCCGTCGCGCGCGTGCAGGTGTTCACCCACGACCAGCCACGAGAAGATGACTCCGAACACGGGAGTCAGGAACATGGTGACGGCCACGCGGTTAGACGGTTGGTTGGCCAGGACCAGGCACAGCAAGAGGTAGGCGATGCCTGACCCGATCCCGAGGAAGATCACGGCACCGAAAGCCTTCGGTGTGATCGATTCACCGCGCAGCATCCCGCCGTTGAACACGTCGAACAGGCATGCCGGGATCACCAAGATCAAGGCACCGATCTGCGTGACGGCAGCGACGGCGAGGGGGTCGACGCCGCGGCCTACGCGACGAACGAATGCTGTGTAGATGGAAAAGGTCACCACTGTGCCGAGCAGGAGGATGATCGGCACCACTGGCGACGGACCGGAGTGCTCGGTGAAGACACCTGAGGCGACCATCGCGCCGGTGAAGCCGATGATCAAGGCGACGATAGATCGACGCGAGGGCGCGTCGCCGACAAGGAGCACGCCCGCGAGCGCGACGCCGATGGGTTCGAGACCGACGATGATCGAGCCAATGGTGGCCGAACCACGATCGACACCGATGCCCATGAACAGAGCCATCAGCCCGATGCCGAACATCCCGATGAGGATGAGTTGCCGCATGTGCGCTCGAGCCGATGACAAGCGGCGTCGGGCAACGATCGTCAGCATGACTGCAGCGAGCGCGAACCGAATCAGGTTGGTCGTCGCCGGGCCGAAGCTCTCGCTGGCCAGCTTGTACGCGGGCAGGCTCCCACCGAAGAAGATGACGATGGTCAGCAAGGTCGCCCGTACTCCGAGCGATGCCGGCGGCGAACGCTCGGGACGCGCGTCTCGCATACGTTCGCTGATCGCCACGACCCAACCCTAGGCGCGACACGTTGTCACGCCACATCCTGAACGGGCCGTCAGGTACCGTGACGCGTGGCGCGCGACAGGCAGTCAGGACCCTCCGCAGGTTCGGCATTGCGCGAATTCCTGCGCACCGAGGCTGCAAGCGGAATCCTGTTGGTCGTCGCCGCTGTGATCGCGCTGATCTGGGCCAACTCCCCGTGGTCTTCGTCCTACGAACGGGTATGGACCACGTCGACAGCGATCACGATCGACCATCACACGTTGCACATGCTGCTCCGTGAATGGGTGAACGAGGGGCTCATCACGATCTTCTTCTTCGTCGTGGGCTTGGAGATCAGGCGCGAGTTGGTCGGTGGTCGCCTGGCCGGAAGACGTGCTGCGGTGCTGCCCATCGCCGCGGCCATTGGCGGAATGGCCGTACCGGCGCTGATCTACCTCAGCATCGCCGGGCGCAGCGCGCCCCGCGGCTGGGCCATTGTCATCGCCACCGACATCGCGCTGGCGGTCGGGGTGCTGTCGATTGCGGGAAGCCGGGTGAGTCCCTCGATGCGCGTCTTCCTGCTCGCGGTCGCAGTTGTCGACGATGTCGGCGCACTACTGATCATCGCCGCCGCATATTCGACCGACATCGGGTGGGGATGGCTTGCAGTAGCGATCGCTGTCTTTGGAATGGCGTGGATCGCGCGCAGGGCGGGTGTGCACGGGCTGTGGGTGTACCTCGCGCTGGGTGGTGTTCTCTGGTTGACACTGCACGCAGGCGGTGTCAACCCCACGCTGGCCGGTGTCGCGATGGGATTACTGGCACCGTTCGGCGAGGCGGCAAGGAGCAGAGCGGTTGCGGTAGTCGAACGACTGGAGCACTTCCTGCACCCTTGGTCGAGTTACGTGATCGTGCCGCTGTTCGCACTGGCCAACACGGGTCTCACGTTCACCACCAGCCTGATGCATGCGGCCATACGCTCACCGATTACCTGGGCCATCGTTGTCGGACGTGTGGTCGGCAAACCGCTCGGCATCGTGCTGACGACGAAATCGCTCGTACGGGCCCGTCGTGCCGATGCGACGGGCGAGCCTGAGCGCACGTTGATCGGAGTCGCGACCTCGGCGGGAATGGGCTTCACCGTTGCCCTGTTCATCGGCGGCCTGGCGTTCTCCGATCCGGTGCGTCGATCGATCGCAACGTTGGCGATATTGCTGGCAGCTGTGATGGCAGGCGGGCTCTCTCTGGCGATCCTGCGCTTCGGTAACGACTGGATCGCTGACGGCACCGAGGCTCCGGTCGGGGATGCGCCAGAATGCTCCCCATGAACGCGTTGCGTCTCATCCGGAGCTCCCTCGTCGTCGTCTTTGCCGTGTTCGTCGGTTCTTGCGGTAACGACAGCAAGTCGTCCTCCTCGCCGGCGACAACTCCTGTCGCAACGGTCAACAGCACAGAGGCTTCCGCGACGACGACCGCTGATCCGGCCAGTGCAGATGTGCAGGACCGCACGCTCACCTCAGCCGACGGAACGGTGATCGACTACGTGCTGCTGGTCCCGGCAGGTCGTGTCGCCGGCCAACCCGGGAAGGTCTTGTTCACGTTTCCTCCCGGCGGTCAAGACCTCGACCTGGCCCGGCGGATCGTCGAGAGCAAGTGGCACGACGAGGCGCTTGCGCGTGGCTGGGTCGTTGCTTCGCCTGCGGCGCCGTCGACGGGCTTGTTCTACTCCGACAAGTCGGCGCGTCTCGTTCCCGAACTTCTGGACGCCATTGCCAAGGACTACCCGCCGGAGGGTGGCCGGTTCGACCTCGCCGGCGTCAGCAACGGAGGGCTCTCGGCATTCAAGGCTGCTCTCTCGTATCCCGAGCGGTTTCGCTCGCTGGTGGTCTTCCCCGGGTACTCGGAGGGTGGCGGCGACGACCCCAATCTGTCGAAGCTGAAAGACATCGGTGTCAGCATGTTCGTCGGCGGCGAAGACAGCGGGTGGCGAACGCCGAGCGAGTTGACCGAGAAGACGTTGAAGGGTCTCGGGTACACCGTCGAGTTGCACGTCATCGCGGGGGAAGGGCATATCATCGGCCCACTTACCGGTGCCGATCTGTTCGATGCCATCGAACGCGTTCGCGCCTGAGCGGTCGGGAGAAGCGCAGTGATCAAACCGTGGCTGTTCGAGTTCTTCCATCAACCACTCGACCCAGAGCGACGATCAGATCCTGAGGCCGTTCACGAGCACTACCGCTGGTATGTCGACCTGTGGACACGGGCCGACTCACGGAACTTCGAGGGCATCTTCTTCAGCGAACACCACTTCGGTGCTGCGTACAGCCCGTCACCCAACCTGTTGATCTCGCACGTGGCGGCGCGCACCTCGCGCCTGCGCCTCGGCGTCCTCGGATCGGTGACCCCCTACTCGACGCCGTGGCGGATAGTCGAGGAGATCGCCATGCTCGATCACCTGACCGACGGTTGTCTCGAGATAGGGATAGTCAGTGGGATTCCGCCCGAGTTGGCAGTGGTCGGCATCACTGGAGATGTGGCCGCTGGGCGCCACAGCGAGATCATCGACGTGCTCGACGATGCATTGCGCAGCCCGGTGATCTCGCATCATGGTGAACACTGGAACTTCGACAACCTCGAGATCCTGCCGCGGTGCCTCCAGAAACCATCACCACCTGTTTGGACCGCCGTGCGATCGGCTGCATCTGCAGAGCGCGCCGGTGCACGCGGGTGGAAGGCGTGCGGCGGCTTTCTGTCTGCCAAGGAGATCGCTGTGGTGTTCGATGCGTATCGGCAGGGCGCAGCAGACGCCGGATATGCGCATGGGCCCGAGCAGATCGCAGTGCGACGCATGGTGACCTTCGTCGACGAGCCATCGCAGCAACGCGACGCGGTCAACAGTGCCAAGCGCGCCTTGCTCGACGTGCTGCACGCGAGTGCCGGGCCGCTGCCACCTTGGGCGGCGTTGCTCGACCGGCCCGGTGAAACGATCGCTGCACTCAGCGACGAAGAGTTCGTCAGTGGCACTGTGCAACAGGTGACCGATCAACTGATCGAGCAGTGCCAGGTGATCGGCGCCGGTCACCTGCTCGTGGCGTTCAGCGAGCGTGATCACGACAAGCTCGAGGCGAGCCATGAGCTGTTCAGCACCGTGGTCGCCCCGCAACTACGCGCCGCTGCAGTCTCCTGATGCCACGCTTGGACGGCAAGGTTGTCCTGATCACAGGAACGGGTGTGGGCATGAGTCGCGTGGCAGCGTTACGGTTCGCGGCCGCTGGTGCCACGGTCGTTGGTTGTGACCTGAATCCGGAGACGTCGGCAGAGACGGTTCGATTGGTCGCGGACGCAGGCGGTGCAATGACCGCGACCGCACCGGTCGATCTCTCGTCGTACGAAGCCACGCAGCGTTGGGTCGACGATGCAGCGACGACGTTCGGCGGGATCGACGTGCTGTACAACAACGCCTCGCTTCCGGTGGTCGGCCCATGGGACGATCTGACGGTCGACGGCTGGCACGCCGGTATCCGTAACGAGCTCGATCTGGTCTTCTACGCGTGCAAGGTCGCATGGCCGCACCTCGTCGCGCGCGGCGGTGGCAGCATCATCAACATCGCTTCGATTGCGGCCATCCGCGGAGCCGCGTTCTTCCAGCAGGCTGCCCATGGAGCCGCCAAGGGCGGCGTGCTGTCGCTGACCTATCACCTGGCCGCGGCCGACGGGCCTCATCGGATCCGGGCCAACGCGATCCTGCCGGGTCTGATCCGAACGCCGTCCACCGAGTTCCTCTTCGCCACGCCTGACTCGCCCGGCAGCAAGCTCGGGGAAGCCAATCCACTGGGGCGCGTTGGCGAGGCCGACGACATCGTCAACCTCGCCGTGTTCCTCGCGTCGGATGACGCGTGGTACATCAATGCTGCCGCGATCCCCGTCGACGGCGGTCAAGCCGTCATCGAGTAGTGAGAACGACATGCAGACATCTCTACTTGCTGTTGTCAGCTACTTGACTTAACAAAGTACTTGATTTAATCTTCCGCAGTGCCTCCGAGTCATGATCCTCAACTGCTGAAGGGTGTCCTGTCGTTGGTCCTCCTGCAGCTGCTCGCCGAGCGTGAGTCGTACGGTTACGAAGTCGTCCAACGGCTTCATGAAGTCGGGCTGACCGATGTGCTCGAAGGGACCGTGTACCCGGCACTCTCCCGACTCGAGCGCGAGGGTCGAGTCAGCGCTCGGCTGGTCTCTTCCAACTCGGGGCCCGCCCGCAAGTACTACCGGCCCACCCCTGCCGGATACGACGCGCTGACGACGGGGGCGGCCAGCTGGTCGTCGCTCGCCGCGCTCGTCGAGGGCGTGCTGACCCGGCCCGTCCCCACCGAACCCCTCCAAGGAGATTGACATGACACACACCCTCACCTGGCTCGACAGACTTCGTATCGAACGCCTCGTCTGGGCACTGGACCAGCGCTTGTACGACTTGCCACGTGCGTCGAGAGTCGCCAAACGCAGGGAGGTCCGCGAGAACCTTCTCACGGCGGCACAGGACATCGGTACGAGCGCCGCTGTGCGACGGCTCGGGGGCGGCGCCCGCTTGGCTTCGGAATACCGGTCGGCGGAGTTCGGCGACGAACCTCGGCACTCGTGGATTGCGGCAATGCTGTTCGCGGGAACCGTGCCGTTCTTCGTCAACTGGGCGCTCGGAGGAGCCACTCAGGCGTTCGCCCAGGGCGTCGCGGCGGCACAGCCAAACGCGACGGGCACCTTCATCTGGAGCGGGATTCCGTTCATTCAAAGTCACGTCACGTACACCGTCGTTGACGGCGCCGTACGGTCGGTCGGCGGAGCTTGGACGCCGCTGCTGTGGGCGCTGTGGATCGGTTTGACTGTGCTGGTTGGGCGACTCTGGCGAGCGCTGCCGATGTGGAAGCGGCGCCGCACACAGCCCGCGATCTGACGGGACGACCGCCGCTCGGAGCGCGGCCGGCGTCCAATAAGCTCGGAAGTCGATGACGGATCAAGCACCGCTCGACGCGAAGGTCGTGGCGCGAATTCTCCGGCGTGCCGGTGATCTCGAACGCACGGGTGACGTGCAAGATGCGCCAGGCACCATCGCCGAAGCCTCGCTGATCGCCGCTGCAGAAGAGGTCGGGCTGTCCGTCGATGCGGTGCGTCGTTCGATCGCGATCGAACGGCTCGGGCCTCTACCCGTCGAGCGTTTCGGCGACCGCATACTTGGCCCGTCGCAGGTGTACGCCGATGGTGAGATCGACGTTCGCGCCGACGAGGCGCTGGCCAGAGTCGATGCTTGGTTGGTCGATGGCCATCACCTTCGGCGTGATGTGCTGCGGTCAGGACACGGCGAGTGGAGCAAACGCTCTGGCCTCGTGGGCGTCACTGTGCGGACCATTCGCAACGCGACCGGCGAGGGCAAGCTCGGCGACTTCGAACGAGTCAGCGCAGCGGCCCGCGATACTGGAAGCGGCTCATCGATGGTCCGGATCATGATCGACCGAGCGACCAACCGGCGATTTGCCGGCGGCGGTGGAACTGTCGTTGCCGTTGGCGGCGTGACCGGAGTCGTGGTGGCCGCGGTCGCAGCGACGCCCGTGGTGCTGCTGGCCATGCCCGCCGCCATCGTGGCCGGGGTCGGCGTTGCCTTGACCGGCCGGAAACGTGCGCGCGATACCGAGCGGGAGATCCGGCGGCTCCTCGACGCCGTCGGCGCGGGCGCCGATCCCACACGACTGAGCGTGGACGTCGTGCGCCGGGCGACGGGCAAAGCAACGGCGGCTGGCTCTACGGCCCTGCGCGCGGTCGGTCGCCTTGCACCCCCACCGCCCCTGCGCCCACCGATCCCGAGACGTCGCCCGGACAAGTGATCACCCGAACTTTGTCGCTGCCAACACGCTCAGTGTGTATGGAGCGACAAGGTTCCGTAGTTCAGCCGGACTTCGAGCCGTCGAGCCTGCAGCGACGTCGCCACTCGATGACCAAGCCGACTGCGATTAGTGCCTCGACGGTGAACACCAGCAACTCCAGAAATGTGATGCCCGGATCGTGAGCATTTGCGTCGGTCCAGTCCGCGGCCGAACAAGACGACCGACGCCGGTGCTTCATGTGGGACGACTCGTCTGCTGACCCGCCGTTGCACCGCCTGCGATCGACCGAAGTTGCGCGAGGTTCGCGCTCATCGCTGCAACCTACCGTGCAACACCCCTTTGCGAGAATTGGTGGATGAAGGTCAGCGAGGTCCATGAGCTGGTTGGGCGGGTGGCGGCGATCGATGCTGGCTGTGCTGATTGGGCTGTGTTGCAGGCTGCGGTTGGCGAGTTGCGGCGGTTGAAATCGTGGGTCGATGGTCGTGAAGTGATGTTGGCGGGACTGATCGCTGCGGTGTCGTCGTTCCCGGAGAAATCGTTGGCCGAGGCCGGCCGGACGAGTTTGCGCCACGGCGAACAGATGTTGCGTCGTGCCGAGACGGTTCAGTTGGTTCCCGAGTTCGAGGCGTCGCTGGACGCCGGGCGGGTGTCAGGCGCCCATGTCGATGTCTTGACGCGAGCCCTGGGCCAGTTGCCGCCGGCGACACGACAGGAGTTGATCGATGCCGCACCGTCGCTGGTGATGGTCGCCGAGAACGTGACAGCGGATGAGTTTGCTCGCACGGTGCGTGCCGAGGCGCGTCTGCTCGAAGCTGACAGCGACGGGTTGGAACGGTTGGAGCGGCAGCGGCGGGCGGTCAGATTCAATTCGTGGATCGATCGCGACACCGGGATGGGTCGCTGGTCAGCGACCTGGGACCCAGAAACGATGGTCCGTTTGGAGAACCGGCTCGACGCCAAAATCCAAGCACTGTTCCACGACACCCAACCAACGAACTGCCCGACCGATCTGTTCGAGAAACAATCGTTCCTGCGCGCTCACGCCCTGCTGGCCCTGCTCGACGGCAACGGGACACGGCTGGGTCGTCCAGAGATCGTCGTCGTCGTCGATCACACCCACCCCCACCCCAACGGCCGCCCAGTCATCGACTGGGGGCTCCCCGTCGAACTGCCCGATCGTGTCCTCGCCGATCTGTGTCGCACGGCGAAGGTGTGCACGGTGGTGGTCCGCAACGGTGTCGTCATCGACGCCCCCGGCGAACTCAACCTCGGTCGCACGACACGAGTCGCCAACCCAGCCCAACGGCGGGCGTTGGGCGCACTGTACGCGACGTGTGCGATCCCCGGCTGTCACGTCCGCTACAGCCGGACGAAGTTGCATCACGTGATCTGGTGGTACCACGACGGGCGCACGGATCTGTGCAATCTGCTGCCGTTGTGCGAGCACCATCATCAGAACGTTCACCACGACGGCTGGATGTTGACCCTCACAGCGGACCGGACACTGACCATCCAGCTACCAGACGGCCAGATCATGACCACCGGACCACCCAAACGCAACATCGCGTGAGCGCCGGGTCAACGGGGCTCGAACTCGTTGACTGCGACGCCTGGACGGGCGTAGAAGTCGAAGAAGCGTCGATCGGGGTCGTACATGTCGCGCATGCGTTGCAACTTGGCGAAGTTGGCGTCGGCCATGAACTTCGACGAGCGACGCGTGAGATCGGCGTCGCCGAGATACGAACCTTTGCTCACGCGTTCCAGGTCGCGGAACCGCGAGGCGACCCATTCCTGCATCGCCGCGTCGTCGGCCTCGTCCTGCCAGATCGTGTAGGCCGCGATGTAGACGTTGCCCTCCATCGAGAACGCCATGTCCTGCAGTGGTCTCGAAGGGGACCAGCCGTACCAGATCACGAACGATTCCGGCGTCGGCAACGAGCGGTAGATCTCGCCCAGAAGCGGCGTCAGGTCGGCGGCCGGCGCGTCGGTCCACGCACAGTCTGCGGAGTAGCGCATACCCGGTGGGTTCTGAGCATCCATGACCGTGTTCTCCTCATCGAAGGTGGTCGGCTCGGCGAAGACGCGCAGCAACGCCCGGTCCAGAACTGGGCTGGTCTCGAGCGGGGCCATGAGACTTCGCGCCTGTTCTGCTGAGTCGAACATCCCGGTCGCGTGCATGATCAGCAACGGGCCGCCGCCGAGATCGACTTCGATATCTGGCGGAGGGATTCGCGTTCCGACGATGACCGGCTCGACGCGGATATCCAACGTTGGCAACACGTCGTGGGCCCAAGTGATCAGCTCGTCGAAGCACTCGATCGGGAAGGCGTAGGTCGTGTGCGTGAACGCCAACGGCATGCGGTGGACTCGAAGGTAGAAGCGGGTCACCACGCCGAAGAAGGCCGGGCCGGCACCGCGTGCCGCCCAGTAGAGATCGCTGTTGTTGTCGGCATCGGCGTGGACGAGTTCGCCGTCAGCAGTTACGAGGTCGACACCGAGGACGTTCTCGCAGGCCCATCCCCACTGCCGAGAGTTCCAACCCTGACCACCTTGCAACAAATAACCGCCGAGGCCCACCGTCGAGCAATGCCCGCCCGGGAACGCCAGGTCATGGCCGCGCAGGAACGGCGCCAAATCCTGTCCGCCTCGCAACGACGGTGTCGCTGTGGCGGTCAGGTTGTCGACATCGACCGTCAGCTCCCGCATGGCGGCGAGATCGATCAACAGAGCGTCGTCGCGTACACTCCACCCCGCCCAGGCGTGGCCACCGGAACGCGCAGCCACCTTCCAGCCTCGCTCCTTGGCCAGCAACACGCCGGCCACGACGTCTGCTTCGTTTGCCGCTTCCAAGATCGCTGCCGGATAGCGCGACGGGTGTCGACAGTTGAACAGGGCGTCGGTCCGTGCCGCTTCGTAGTCGGCGCTCCCCCGCTCGACGAACCGGCCTTGGAACCTTTGTGCGGACACGTGTCGACGTACCCAGCCGGTCTACGTCTTGATGCGCAGGTTGTCGGGGTCGTACATCGGTCGCAGCGAGACACGAGCAGGATATGTGCGTCCGGCAATCTCGACGTCCCAGCAGCCCGACGAGAGGTAGGAAGCGTCGATCGGCTGTCCCGCCTCGATCATTGACAGTCCCACCGCGCCGCCGAGCGTGAACCCGTAGGAGGCAGCACGCACGTACCCGACCGCGCAGTCGTCGCGACGCACGACCTCGGCATGGAACATCAGTGGCTCCGGATCGTCGATCAAGACTTGCGCGAGGCGGCGTGTCAGGGGTCCGGCTGACTTCTTGGCCAGCACCGCGTCGCGACCGATGAAACCGCCCGGCTTGTCGAGATCGACCGCGAAACCGAGCCCAGCCTCGAGGACCGAGTCGGTGTTGTCGATGTCGTGCCCGTAGTCGCGATAACCCTTCTCCATCCGCAGGCTCCCGAGTGCCTTGAGCCCGGCATGGCGCAACCCGAACTCGGGACTCGCGGCGGCGATCCGGTCATAGACGTGCACCGCTTGCTCCGCCGAGACGTAGAGCTCGTAGCCCAACTCGCCGACGTAGGTGATGCGAATGCACAAGACCCGCGCGAAGCCGATGTCGATGTATCGCGCGGTGCGGAACGGAAATGCATCATTCGAAAGGTCCGTCGTGGTCAGGCTCTGCAGCAGCTCGCGCGACCGCGGCCCCTGCACGTTCAGTTGCGCATATCCCGCAGTGACATCGGTGGCAATCGCGTGGCAATCGTCGAAGTGTCGGCGCATGCGCGTCTCCACATGTCGATGTGCAGTGTCGGTAGCGACCACCCAGAAGCGATCATCGTCGAGCTTTGTGACGGTGAGATCAGCCTCGATGGTTCCCGCGTCGTTGAGCCACTGGGTGTAGGTGATCGTGCCCGGCTGACCGTCGACATCGTTGGCAGACAGTTGATTCAACAACCGCCCGGCGTCGCGGCCCTGTACGAGAAACTTCGACATGAACGACATGTCCATCACGATCACGTTGTTGCGCGCCGCCTCGTGCTCTGCGCGCCAGTAGTCGAACCAGTTCTGCCGACCCCACGACAGGCGCTCGATCTTCGGCTCGACACCCTCGGGCGCGAACCAGTCTGCGCCCTCCCACCCACTGACATCTTTGAAGTATGCGCGCTCCGCCTGCAAGCGCTGGTGGATCGGCGAGATCTTCGCGTTGCGCGCCGTTGTCATCGACTTGCCGGGATAGTGGCATTGGAAGACCATCCCGAGCGATTCGACCGTGCGCGTCTCGCGGTACTCGGGGTTGCACTGGTATCGGTGCAGCCGGTCGATGTTGAACCCGGTGACGTCTACGTCCGGTTGACCAGTCAGGATCCAGTGAGCCAGCAGCCGGCCCATGCCTCCGCCGGTGAGGATCCCGACGGAGTTCATGCCGGCAGCGACGAAGTAGTTCTTCAGTTCCGGCGCCTCGCCGACCACAGGCAACAAGTCGGGAGTGAAGCTCTCCGGACCACAGAAGAACGTGCGGATACCGGTCTCCATCGAGATCGGCACTCGGCTCATCGCCCGTTCGACGTACGGGCCCATCCGGTCCCAGTCGGGCTGGATGACGCCGAACGAGAAGTCGGTCGGGATGGCGCCGACGTTCCAGGGAGCGCAGACAGATTCGAACAGGCCGATCATCAACCCACCGACC